>CAZFPH010000065.1:0-6261 GCA_964520955.1 uncultured Lachnospiraceae bacterium | reverse complement strand
GTGTTGATGTAGGTGTGATTGCTTCGATGTATGGTGGCAAGGGTCATAAAGAGGCGGGCAGTTGCTTACAAAGCCAAGAGATATTAAAAGACCTTGGAATAACGGGAAAATAAAAAACATATAAAATAGGTTATTTAAACATAACTATAAAAAGAGGTGTTATATGAGAGATTTTGAAAAAATAAGTTTTGAGCAATTTAAGAAAGATGTTAAAGATGATATTGTTTTATACAAATCGTTCGAGCTTCCAAAACGTGATTCAGTGGCAACTGCAGGGTACGATATTTACTTGCTTGATGATTTGGTTATTGAACCTGGTGAGATTAAAAAATTACCAACAGGATTAAAATCTCATTTTGAAAATGATGAGGTTTTACTATTAATTGTTAGGAGTAGCACAGGGTTCAAATATAATATCAGGTTGTGTAATCAAGTTGGAGTTATTGATGCCGATTATTATAACAATAAAGATAACGAAGGTCATATTTGGGTAAAGTTGCAAAATGAAAGTGATAATCAAGTGGTTATCAAAAAAGGTGAGGCTGTTGTCCAAGGAATTTTCTTGAAGTATTTAACAACAGATAGTGATGATAAGCTTAATATTGAAAGAACTAGTGATTACTAATATATAAGTTATAAATTAATAACATATCAGAATGTATTTTACATTTATTTTAATTACAATAAAATTTTAATATATTTATAAAAAACATAACAAAAAGGTGGCTTATGGTTGATATTAATAATTTGCACCCAATAGGTATAGGAACTTGGACGATTTCCAATGCTACTCGTGAAAAGGATATAAAAGGATTAATATACTCATTTGAAAATGGACAAAATTCAATTGAGTGTAATGCGTCATATCTTGCAGGGGAAAGTTTGGAAGTTGTTGCTGACTTCATTAAGCAGATTGATAGAGAAAAAATCTTCATTAATGCGGTTATGACTTATGGCGTGAAATCGGCCGAAGATGTTTATAAGTTTTTGGATTTGTATTTAGAAAAACTTGGAACAAATTATGTGGATTGCATAACTTATGGTGCGACCTTGGATTTTTTAAGAAAAGAAGGTTTTGAGCCAGAAGAATATTTGAAAGTTGTGAAAGATTTGCAAAGGCAAGGCAAGACTAGATTTATTGGTATGAGTAATTTGTCGCCAGAAGATTACGAAAAATACGGACCTTTTGACCACTTTGAAGGTGTATTTGGATTGGAAACCAAGATTTATGAAGATAATGGAGTCCTCCAAAAAGCAGGAAAATCTTTTGTTGCGTATCAGCCTCTCAGAAGAAATCGTACATCAAAAATGAACTATCCACTGCTAAAGGAGTTAGCTGAAAAATATAATAAAACTCAAAATCAAATCATTTTAAACTGGATAATAAAGCATAAAAAGGTTAAAGTTCTCTGCAAGTGTACGGATACGGTGCATATCAGCGAAAATCTGGAGTCATTAAAATTTGATATGGAGCAAAGTGATTATGAAAAATTGGATTTATTCAGACAACCATTTTTTGATAATCTAAAGGTGAAATATAGAGATGATGAAGATGGTGTGATTATTCATCAAGTTCCAAATCAAGACCCTTTGGGCATGGAAAAATATGTGCCAGGTTATGGAACTAAAAAAGAAACAATGAATATTAAATAATTATAATAACATAACAAATAAAGGTGCAATATGATTGAGGTTGAGCTAAAACTGAAAGTTAAAGATTTTCCAAAACTTGAAAGTTTAAATAAATTTAAAGAAAAGAGAATCTTGGATATCTACTATGACACAGAGGATTACAAATTGCTTGTTGGTGGTAATTTTTTAAGAATAAGGAATGATAACAGTGTTGATTTTAAACTAAATGTGGGGGATAATTCTCACCTTTATTGCAAAGAAACAAATTTTGAGAAAGAAAAATTTTCAGAATATAAGCAAATAGAAGAAATTTTTAATTCTATCGGTGTTCAGTATAGTTCTAATTATATAACTTTTGAGGAGTTTTTAGCCGTTAACAAGTTATCAAAACTTGCTGTGGTTGATAAGCACAGGGAGGTTTACAAAGTAGATGATTTAGAGATTTGTTATGATGAAGTTGAAGGGCTTGGAAAGTTTATAGAACTCGAAATGGATTTTGATGAAAATGCCGATGTCGATTTTGGTAATTTAAAAGAAGTGATTTTTAACAAATTTAAAGAAGTTACCACAATTAGTGATTTTTCGTTTGTAAATATTGGCTATGTTGAATTATACTTAAAACAATATAACAAAAAAGCTTACGAATTAGGAAAATTTAAGGATTAGTTATAAGAATAAAAACTATAAGGAGAAATTATGGTTGTTGTAAAAACTAAATTTAATGAAGAAAAAGTAAAAGCAATGCAATCTGTTCAATTTGCAAAATTCAAAAAACTTTTTATGGTGCTTGCAATTTTGCTTACTTTGATGGGTTTTATGTATTTGGCTGTTGCTGTTGACGAGATGAAGTCCAATGAAGATTATGTTGGCACTTTGGTTGGTGCGATAGTATTTATTGTGATAGGTGTAGGTTACTATCCATTTGCAAAGTGGATAAACGGCGTTGCACAAAGGCACGCAAATAAGTCTATGTCCTTAGTTAGTGACGAAACAGAGGAAACATACAAGTTTGACGATGATAAGCTTTACATATTTACAACGAGGGGTGAAAAGTATCGCTCAGCAACTGAAACAACTTATGATTATATTTGTATGGTAACTGAAAATGACGAGTATATATATTTGTTTATTTCAAAGACTCAATGTCATGTTATTGCAAAAAAAGATATTGTTTCAGGTGATATTGATGAACTTCATAACATACTTAAAAAGCATTTCAACGGAACAAATTATGTAAGAAAATACAATTAAAATTTTAATAATAATTAAATTTTGTACCATTATTATTGATATACTTTAATAACTATTTTTGGAGGGGATATGCAATCAAAAGTAAAGGAATTTTATCACAATAAAAAATGTCACAGTGAAAAAATGCCTGTTAGTACAAGGGTTCTTGATATTCAAAGTGAAGTTGGTGAGCTTGCAAAAGAGGTTTTAAAAAATAGCAAATACGGGACCAAAGAATTTGTAGTTTCAGAAGATTTTGAGATGGAACTTGGAGATGTTTTGTATTCTTTACTATCTTTGGCTGATGAAACAGGTGTCGATGCTGAGGCTTGTTTGGATAAAGTATTGGCGAAGTATAAATCAAGAATAGAAAATTCTGATAATATGGGTAGTGGCAGATAAATCCACAAAATCTTTGTAATTTCTGACAAAATATTATATATTTTTATTAAAAACACATAAATTTGCGGTTTTTTCACAAAATACTGATAAGGTGTATTATGAAAAAATCTAATAAAATTTCTGTGTTTTATTTTTTGTCTTCAATATCATTGCTTGTCATTTTGATATTTGGTGGCGTGTATGGTGTATATATTTCGGTTGGGTTAAATTTTGTTCGTGGCACGGTGTCTAATGTGACCGAGGCTGGCAAGGCGTCAAATGTTGCATTTGGTGGTAGTGTGAATTTTCAGTCGTCAATGACAGGTGTTGTGATATTATCTATTATTTTAATTATTCTGGCTGTTTTTGATATTGTATCGCTTGTTAAACAGGTTATATTTTTTAAGCAATTCAAAGTGGTAAGAGAATCTAGTTTGGAACAGTCTATTGAGAAAAAGGTAAAGTCAAAAGGTTCAGTAATTTTCTTTGCGGTTTTGATTGATGTGCTTTCAATAATTGCTGGTGTTGCTGGTGTGTTTATTAATGCTAGAACATTTGTGGGTAATAATATTTCCTGGGTGCTTTATTTAGTTGATGGTGCAGTTGCTGTGCTTGCACTTTTTTCACTTATATTTTTAATTATTAAGCTGAAAAAATTAAAAAAGAACAAAACAGAAGATATAGAAAATATAAACCAAATTAGTGGTCAAAAGAAATTGATAACAAGACCGGTCAATAAAGTTGTAGCAGATAAAGATGAAGAAACTATGGATAATTTTGATATAGATGAAATTGAGTATTCACTTCTCAAGTTGAAACATTTAAAAAGTACCAAGATAATTTCATCTGATGAGTTTGAGTTTTTGCGTTCTAAGATTTTAAATTATGACAAAGAAGAAATAACTTTAAGTGAAATCAAAAAAGATAAAAAATAGCGTAAAATATTTACTTATTTCCAATTTTGTATTATTATAAAGAAAAAGGAGATAAGTATGAAGAAATTTTTTAATGAATTTAAGAAGTTTATAAGTAAGGGTAATGTAATTGATATGGCTGTAGCGTTCGTTATCAGTACAACTTTCACAGCCATTGTTAATTCACTTGTAAACAAAGTGATTATGCCATTTGTTTCCGCTATTTTTGGCAAAGTTGATGTTTCAGACTTGTATTTCACGTTAAATAATTCAATTATTCCTTACGGTGAATTTTTACAAGCGGTAATCAATTTCTTACTCATTGCATTTGTTTTATTCTTGGTGGTGAGAACTATAAATAAAACAAAAGATATTGCTGAAAGAGAAAAATCAAAAAGAGTTACAAGAGAAGAGTATGAAGAAATTGAAAAACGTGGCAATGTCAATATGAAAAAGAAAAAAGATGTTTATACAGCAGCAGTTGCACTTCGTGAAGAAAAAAGAATTGCTGAAGAAGAAAGGCTCAAAGCTGAAGAAGAAGCGAGAATCACAACAGAAAAACTTCTTACGGAAATTAGAGATTTAATGAAAAATCAAAAAGAAGAAAAAATAAAAAAATAAAGCAGTTATTCTGCTTTATTTTTTTTTAGTCGTTTAAAAATTAATAGTTTGTTAAGCTTAATAATTTTGCCTGAGTTTATTATCTTTGCGAAAAAGATAGCCAACAATTGATATGCAAATGCCAAAAGATATATATACCAAATATTTGGTGTTTTCAAAAAGGAAATATGCACGCAAATTGTGGTTAGCCAGCCAATAAGTGAAAGTGTTAGAATGTTAACCTTTTTGTTAATGCAACACAGAAAAATAAATACACTTAAATCAATAATTGGAAGTGTGTATATGAAGATAAAGGATGGTGGAAAGGCTGAAAAGTTTGTTGCTTGTAGCACATAAAAAATAATTGTTGCAGATAAAAATATTATCGAATCAATAAGGAGCAACATATATATTTTCCACTTGAGAGGTATTGCTTTTTTTGTTGTTATAGCATTTTTATTATCTTCAGAAAGTGGGTTAATTAGCATATCGACTGTAATGTTGAATATCGATGCTAATTTTTTTATTGTGAAAATATCTGGTATAGTTTCACCTTGTTCCCATTTTGAAATATTTTTGTTTGAGTATTGTAATTTTTTGCCGAGTGCTGTCTGAGATAAACCTAATTTTTTTCTAAAAAAAGCTAGGTTTTGGGCAAATATCATTTTTTCTTCTTGTTGTGTTGTTTTTTGTTGAATTTCTTCCATTTATTTTTCCTTGTAATACAAGTATAGCATAACATATATAAAAAATAAAGTGTTTTTTTATTGCTTCGCTTTTGAAGGGATTGTGTTAATTATATAAGCGATTTTAAAGTGAAAATCGTGGATAATAAGTTCTTGCAATTAGTTTCTTTTTAAAAAGTTAAGTAATATAATTTTTATGAAATATAATTATAGTGAGGCAAAAAAATGAAAGAAACAATAAAAATCGTTACTGATTCTTGTTCAAGTTTAACAAAAGAGGAATGTGAAAGTAGGGGTATCGCTTATGTAGAGACTAGTTATATGCTTGACGACGAAAATTACACTGCATTCCAAAACGAAGAAGAGAGCTTGATAGATTTTTATGCTAAACTTGATGCAATAAAGTCCTGTTCTACAGGCTGTGTAAACGAAATCGCTTTTGAAGAGTGTTTTGAAAATATTGCTAAACAAGGTTGTTATGGCGTATACACAGGGCTTTCTGGTGCTCTTAGTGCAACATATTCAAATGCGGTTATAGCTGCTGAAAAGGTAAATAAAAAATACGGGAAAGATTTTATTAGAACCGTGGA
Source organism: uncultured Lachnospiraceae bacterium (assembly GCA_964520955.1). GTDB lineage: Bacteria > Bacillota > Clostridia > Christensenellales > UBA1242 > RGIG1681. Next base: position 228 of record CAZFPH010000065.1, on the reverse strand, counting down.
TTCAAGGACTGGTAGTATTGGTATTCAGATATTGCTTGATGATGCCGAGGAATTGATATCACAAGGTAAGTCAATTGATGAAGTTCAGGAAACTCTAAAAAATTATGCGTCAAAACTTGAATCGACATTCATTTGTCGCGATTTAAAATTTTTGAATAAATGTGGTAGACTTAGCACGCTGGAAGCTAGTATTGGTAGGATATTAAAAATTGTTCCATTAATTCACGT
>CAZFPH010000064.1:0-6289 GCA_964520955.1 uncultured Lachnospiraceae bacterium | reverse complement strand
CGGGATAGTCCCGTGGTTTTTATTATTCAGTAACTTCAGGTATTTCTGGAATTGAAACATTGTTGAAAATTATATTCATACCATCAATTGATTGTAATTTATTATCTTTATATATATATTTTGCTTCATTCGTTGCAAATAAGTAAATATCCCCTGTTTTCGTAAGTTCTCCAATCAGTGATAAATTATCACTGGTTAATGCAACCACATTGCTTGCAAGTAACACTGGCACATTGTTTGCAGGATAACCAGCAGTATCTGCCCTGCTCTCAATATCACTATTGAATTCTGCAAAAGATTGTTGTGTAGTAACCACTGTGTAGTTTATATTATCACTTGTTGTACGAATAGTAGTTACGCCTGACTCAACAGTACCTTTATACCAAGCTTCATAAATAAGATACTCAACAACATCATTAGGGTTTGTGAATTTATCAACAGCACTCCACTTAACATACGATAAAATATTTCCATCAGCATCAATTGAGTGTTGTATGTTTTGAGTAATTGGAATAACAGTATAAGAAACAGTATTAACGGTCGTCATACTAAATGAATATGCACCATCTCCAAAAGTGTTTTGAATAACACCTTTGAACCTATTAAGTGATGCATCTCCAGTAAGTCTTTCAACTACTGAAACTTCATAACTCTTTTTTAGTTCATCAAGCTCAACATAGATTTTATACTTTCCTACAACATTTTTGTTATATTCACTAGAATTTATAGTAACTTTGCTAGTAACATCTTCCGTTTTTCCCTTATCAGTAGTTGCAGTTGCTTTTAAACCATTGTCGATATATTCTTCACCTACCAAAAACTCAAGGTCAGCAGTGTATTCTATGTCAAGAGCGGTGTATTTAGAATCGCCACAAGCAGTAAGTGAAAGTGCACAAGGAATAACTAAACATATTGCCAATAACAGACTTAATAATTTTTTTCTCATACTTTTCTCCTTAATTTATATTTAATAATCCAAATTCACCACAAAATTTAAGGACTTTTACAATTTTTGTTATGCCTCATTAAGTGGTTTGATTCACTTATTTGCACAAATTTTGCACAAATTTAAGTCTTTTTTTGTATCCAAAACCCTCAACTGCATTATACACTTTCAAGCGGTAAGCTTCTGCGTCTTCATACGTTTTGAAAAGAGGAACTCTTCCCTCTACTGCCTCAAAACCAGAAATTGCATTATCTTGCTTTAATTTGTCAAGTTCTGCAACGTTTTTAACACCACGCATCATTATATAAATATAAGGTTTTCCAAATTTATCATATTCCCAAGTGTCTGGATTATTATCCATTGAGTCGAACTCAACTTTTCCAACAACAATAAACCCACTCTTCATATAATAATTTGCAAGCCATTCACCATAACAGTCACCAAACTTTGCCCCATACTTAAATGCACATCTAACCATTTTTGGCAAAATATGTTGAACGCCACTTTCTACTGCCTTCTTGTTGTTTTTATGCACTGAAATCATTTCTTCATCTTTGATAGCAAATCCAGCAATTCCATCACCTATCAAAAAGTTTTGAGCATCTTCATAAATCTCCGTATCTCTAAGCAAAACGAAGTTTCCGTGATTGTTAATAGCTCTTGCATCACGAAGAGAATACCAAAATTTCATAAATTCATTACTGGCTAATTTCCTAAATCTAGGTTTTACATATACTTTATTTTCCATACTTGTATATTACCAGTTAATCATTTTTTTATCAACCAAAAAAACATCAAATTTATTTTTACTTTGCAAATTTGGATAAGTTTAGTTCATTTTTCAAACATTTATTTGCAATTTTTTGTTATTATTCGACTTATGTTGACAATATTTTTTTTATTTTATATACTTTAAATATATTATTAATTTAAGGTGGAAATATGTTAAAGAAACTGACAAAAAGCATACTTGCGTTTGCATTGATTGTATGCTCATTCGCACTTGTTGCGTGCAAAAAAGACAACAATTCAAACAGCGAGACTCCTAGCGGAAAAACCGTTGAAAAAATAGAGCTTTTAACAACCCTTGCAACAAGTTTTTATGTTGGCGACGAGCTTGATATTGATGAGGCAAAAATCAAAGTCACCTACACTGACCAAACAACTGAGGAAATTGTTATAACCAGCCAAATGGTTAGCGGATTTGATACGGCATCAGCTGGCGAAAAATCTTTAACAATCACCTATGGCAGTAAAACAATAAGCGTGCCTTACACAGTAGCAGAACTAACCATTACCTCCCTATCAGTAAAAACTCCATTCAAAACTGAGTACTACGAAGGCGAAGAACTTTTTGTTGATGACGGCGTTGCAACAATTTCTTATATAAACGGCACAAGCAAAGATGTGGTAATCACCGATGAGCATATCTCAAATTTCAGCACTGCTGAAGTTGGAGACAAAATTTTAACCTTAACCATTGAGGGCAAATCAATCGAAGTTTCTTACAAAGTTAAAGAACTACTTGTTGAAAGCATTGCAATTAAAACTCCATTCAAAACGTCATATTTTGTTGGCGAACCACTAACCGTTGATGGTAGCGAGCTTACAGTTACATACAACAACGGAAATACTATTGATATTGAGATTTTGGCGGAAATGATTTCAGACTTTAACTCTGAAACTGCTGGAAACTTGATGCTAACACTAACCTATGGCGGCAAAACAATTTCTAACATTTCTTGCCAAATTAAGGCAATCGAGGTTGTCAGCGTAACATTAAAAGAAACATTCAAAAAAACCGAGTACTATGTTGGCGAACCAATCAGCCTTGACGGAAACTATCTCGTTTTAAAATACAACAACGATACAACTGAAGAAATTGAAGTTAAAGACACAATGATTGTGAACTTTAACACAACAAGTGCTGGTAGCAAGCAATTCCAGATTTCACACCTTGGAAGCACCATTCTTGTTGACTACACAGTCACAGCAGTTGTTGCAACAAACATTGAATTATCTTCAGAGTTCACAAAAACCACTTATTATGTTGGTGAAACCATTTCAATTGATGATGCTAAAATTTTAGTGCACTACAACAACGGCACTGAAGAAACTCTTGACGTTGATATTGATATGATTAGAGATTTTTCAACCAGCACTGCAGGAACTTTTGAGTTTGTTGTTGAATACCACACGCTCACAATCAATGTTCCTTACACCGTTACAGGAATTGAAATCACTGAGGTAACTCTTTCAAGCCCATTTACAAAAACAACTTATTATTATGGTCAAGAGTTAGACCTTTCTGGCGGAATGCTCACCATTAAATACAACTATGGTGATGATACAACTATCGCAGTTACAAAGCAAATGGTAAAATCTTTCTCAACAGAAGTTGATAGCACCCGCACCAAAAAAATGAAAATTACCTATGAAGGTTTTACTATTGAATTTGAATATACAGTTATTTGTCGTCTTATTAACCTTTATTCAACATTCGACCAAACAACATACTCTGTTGGTGAAGAATTAAAAGTTACTGGAGGCAAGTTAATCATAACTTACGATAATGGCACACCTGAAGAAATCGTGGATATTACCGCTGAAATGGTTTCAGGTTTTGACAGCTCAACTGCTGGAACAAGACAGCTTACCATCACTTATGGTGGCGTGTCACTTGAAGGCATTATCACCTATGTTGTTGAATAATCACACAAAAAAACCACTCGTAGCTATGAGTGGTTTTTATTTTGAGTTTTATTTTGTTACGTAATTTATTTACCTTCTTCCGCTTGTGTTTCTTCTTTTGTCTGTATATCTTCTGCAATTTTATTTTCTGCAGTTTCTTTTTGTTCTATCACATTTTCACTGGCATTTTCCTTGGTTTTTGCTTCTGATGGTTTAACATACTCGCCAATTATAGCATTTGCGATAACAAGACCACCCGCCAAAAATGAACACACGCCTGAAATTATTGTTCCGTAAGAAATTCTGTAGCTAAATGAACTAAAAAGTTCTCCAACCAAGTTGCTAGAAAACACCAAAAAGAAATTACTGAACATAAATAATATTGTTGCAATCAAAAATAACAAAGATATCAAATAATCATATTTTCTTGATGTAATTTTTTTAATAAGTCTTAGAATAACTAGCACAATCCCAGCAATAACAAACAAATATGGCAAAAGTGCCAAAAATGAAAACTTAAGCCCTGTAAGTTCGCCGTCCTTTATTCCAAAGACGATTTCATAGCCATAAAATCCGCCATCAATTTTTTGTTTTACACCAGTAAACTCTGTTGGCATAACCGCTGTTGTAAAAATTAAAGCAATTGATGCCACGGCTAGCACAATGGCTAAAATATAAAATAGTTTTTCAAGTTTATTTAATGATTGTTTAGTCATATCTATTCTCCACAGCAGTATTATGGCATTTTAAACCGCTTATGTCAATCTATGATTTAAAAGTTTGTGCTATTTTACAAATCAGCCATACCATAAAGCCCAGCACAAGTTGTGCTCAATATAAAATCCACCGCAAGCATAACGCCATCAGCAAAAGCTTCTCTTGAAAACGCTCTGTGAGAAATGCTCAGCACCTCATTTTTGTAATAAATATCCACAGAGTGTGTGCCAACCTCTATTCCTCCCCTCTCAAAAATTACACTTGGCGTAATATTGAAATTGTCCCAGATAATTTCTGCTATTTCTTTTGCCGTGCCACTAGGTGCGTCTTTTTTGTTTTTGTGATGTTTTTCAAAAACCACAATGTCCTGCGTACTACTGTTTATAAGACTTGACAATGCATTTTTCAAAGCCATTATCCCCACTGAAAAGTTCCCCGCCTTAAAAATTGGAATAATTTTGCTAGCCTCTCTTATTTTTTCATTTTGTTCAGGCGTTTGCCCAGTTGAACCAATTATGAGTGGCACTTTATTATTTTTGCACCAATCGCACGAAGCCACCGAGCTTTCAGCATCAGCAAAGTCTATAACAAGGCTTACACTATCGCCTGTGAGTTTGTTTTCTCTGTCAATGCCAACAAGCGTGAACTTAGAATTTAGTTTTCCAAACACACAAGAGCCCATTTTTCCTTTGTACCCAACAATAGCAATTTTGATAGGTTTTTCCATAAAATCCCTCCAAATATACTATATGTTTCGTACAAAATTTCGGCTATAAAAAAAACAGAGCCGAAACTCTGCTTAAAAAATATGTTATTATTTTTTCTTTTTCTTAGCAACGCCGTAAACTGTGCCAGCAACGCCAACAAGGAACATTACGCCAGCAACAATAAAGAATACAACTGAAGCTGTGCAAGTCATTGTATCTTCACCAGATTCCGGAACAATTCTGAATGCGTTAACTTTAAATAATTCAACACCTTTAAGATATGCTTTGCCACCTTTAAATTCAACATCACTAGCAATTTTTTGACCATCACCTTCATAGCTGAGTTTGCCATCAGTTTTGATGTTCATATACAAATCATTACCTTTAAACTGATAATAATATGTAACTTTTGTGCCGTTAACTTCTTCAGTTGTTTTGTATGTGCCACCGTGTGGAACGCAAAGAATAACAATCATACCAACCAAACCAAGCAATGCAAGTACAGCTGAAACAATGTTAAATGGCTTTTTGAAAAAATTCTTCATACCCTTTTCTCCTTTTTATTTGATAATTTCAGTATACACATAAAATAAAGATAAGTCTAATTTTTTTTTACAACTTTTTTAACTTTTCGACAATTTTTTATGCCAAATTTTAAGTGTAATACTACTAATATATAGCTTAACAAAATTTTTGTTACTAAATAGTAAAGCCGTCAATTTCACTTTTGTAAAAATGTGCCAAAAGTTTATAAAAAGCTCAAAAAGACCTTGTAAGACACCTTAAAATATATTATAATTTAGACTTGCAAAAGGACAGTTTATAGGAGGCCAAAATGAAGAGTATTTACACCATTTATAAAGAGCGTTTGATTGAAATCAGCGGTAAAAATAGAAGCCTATACCTCAAAAACTTCAACAAAAAGAATGGCTTTGACATAGGAAAAATTCTGTATGAGAACCCTGAAAAAACAACCGAGCTTTTGGACCTTTTATGGAGCGGAAAGTCACTCCCTTTTGAAATTGTTGGAAAAGAAACAAAGGACGCAATTTTAAAGGCAAACAATTTTAAGTTTGAGGCTGATGACACCGATTTTTCTGATAATGAAAAGGCAAAGCAAAGATACGAACGTCAAAAACGCGAACAAGCCAACAAACTTGTTATGCAAGAAGTTCAAAATCTTAGGGTTCTCAAAAGAGAAATTGAGGAGATTGAAAAGGACACAGGA
>CAZFPH010000063.1:0-6342 GCA_964520955.1 uncultured Lachnospiraceae bacterium | reverse complement strand
GCAATCAGAAACAATGCTCGTAATAGAAGCGAAAGAAGTGAACTTGCTACAGTTATCAAGAAATTTAATACAGCAATCAGCAACAAAGATGTTGAGTTAGCAGAAAAATTGCTTCCTGAAACATTCTCAAAAATTGATGAAGAAGTTTCAAAAGGAATTATTCATAAAAATAAAGCCAACAATAAAAAAGCTGGTCTTTCTATTGAACTCACAAAACTCAAAGCTGAAAAAGAAGCAAAATAAGCAGAACAAAGTGTTCTGTTTTTTTTGTTGCAAAAAAACCAAATTTTCGCAAAAGTCATTTTTCGACATTTTTTTAATAGGTTTTTAGGTTATGCCATCGCTAAAAATTAGTACTCCCCTAATTTTTACCACGCCAAAATACGACATTTTTTGCAAAATAAAAACTTGGAAATTTTTTCCAAGTTTTTTGTTTAGTCATTATTCTTTTTTCTTCTAGTTTTTATTGTTTTGTTTTTCTTTATATCCTGAGCGATAACTTGGCTAACAACCTTTGAAACATTTTCGTCCTCACCAGTTTGGTCAACTTGCTCGGCAATCTTTATAACAGATGTTAAAAATTCAACTTCAACATTGCTATAGTATGATTTAATGTTAAGTTTGTAATAAATTCCCATAGCAACAATAACAAACACAACAAACGCTATCATTGTTAAATATATTGCAAGTTTTTGGTTTCCAAACACAGCATAAAATGCTTTTGTTGAGCCTATGCTGTCAGTTAATGCTTTTTGGAGGTCAGCATCAGTCAAAATATTGTTTACTACTTTAAATGTCGTGTACAAATTCTCAACTACAGCGTCAAAACCATAAAGTTCCTCAATTTTTTCTGCAGTATCGTTTTCAGTGTAAGTTAAAATATCTTTTCCTGCAAACTCACTTCTTCCAAGCACGATACCTTCGTCGTATTCACCAGCAAAAAAGTTAATTGTTGTTATTCCCTGCTTCATAAACTTAACGTTTGCACTTTGCAGTGCAATGTGCGTATATGTCAAACCAAGTTCATTTTCATCAGCAGAAACAAGACTTTTATTAACGTGAACCAAATCAATTTCTTTCGCACCAAGCTTATCTTCTTTTGCCGTTTTATTTAAATACTCGGTAACTGGTGTTGAAATTTCATCAACATAGTAATAAATATTTTTGCCAAGAGATATTGAATCAAAGTTTATTGCACACAAAATATTCTCTTTTTCCTCAGCATTAATGCCTTGAGCGTAAATGCCAGCACCAGCATTATCTGATTCACCTGCACCAAAGAAACAAATTTCAACATTAAAATCTAAACTTACATTTTGCAATTCTTGTGCAAGCAGTAATAATAATGCAACGCTTCCTGCACTTCCGTTAACACCCTCTGTGTTAACAATGTCGTTAACTCCAGTTTCTTCGTTATACTTTAGTGCAATAGCGTCATATTTGCAAGCAAGTATAATTTTTTTGTTTGTATCTTTGCTGGTCCTTTTTGTATAGATTATGTTTTGTGATGTTTCATATTTTCCCGAAATTGTAGATTCAAACATAAATGTCTGAACGCCATCATTAACATAACCATTAGAAAGTGGCTCAAGACTTGTTTTTGTATCCAAATATGATTTTATGTAGTTTGAGGCTTTTTTCTCTGTTTCCGAACCTGCAACTCTGTCATTAAACTTCACAAAGTCCGCAACGATTCCGTTAACCTCGCTGTTAAATGTATTGTAATTTGACAGCGTTGAAGCATTGGTTGTTTTGTTTGGTGTTATCGAAACATATGTTATTGCAGAAACAACTGCAAGAATAAATAGTAAAACTCGTTTCATTATATCACCTCCAAAATCGCAATAACCACAACAAGTGCTTCGTAAACAAACACTGGATAGCAGAAATTTTTGAACACAAAGTGCGATATAACAGGCTCTGAGTAAGTTTTGACCAGATTTTTAGCAAAAACAATCAATACCACAAGCGTTATAATCAAATTTATGCATTCCATAAACGCATAAAGGTATGGAAAAATAAAACAAATGTTAACAAAAACGCCGTAAATTATGTTTCTGTAAATAAAATATGTGTGACTTTTTGCCTTTAAATCCTCTAATGGCACGATAAATGAGTAAATTTTAAATGCCAAAACATATCTATAAAAGTAAAATATCACTTCAAATGCAATAAAGTAAAATAAAGCATCTGACAGCACGAGCAAAACAATAACTCCAAGTGCTGACGAAGTATCAAATAAGTTTCCGTATCCAAAATGGAATGTACTTACCACGCTGTTTACTGCAGGATAAATACTAATCCAAACAAAAGAAATAAATAAAAGCAAAAAGTAAACCCACTTGCTCAAATATTTCTTTTTTGTACCAAATGTAGTCAAATAATTATCTGTCATCTTGTCCTCTTATGTTTAGTATATTAATTGTTATAGTTTTTATTGCTAAATTTTCTTTCATCTCACCAAGTTTAATCTTTTTGTCGTACTCAGCAATCATATCAACGATTGTTTTTAGTTTTTTTGGCGAGAAAACCTGAACTTGATTTTTTAGCATTTTTATCGCAAACTCTTTAACGCCGAGCAGTGTTGCAAGTTCCGATGCAGTTTTATCTTTGTTTATCGATACATAAAGTGCACGCCTGTAATTATTGAATAATGGTGTAAGAACCGTGAATGCCGAGCCTGCTTTGTATGTAAAACTATCAACTAGGTCAAGAGCACGCCTTGCATCATTTTTTGCAATAAACTCTGCAAGTTCAAAAATCTGATATTCTTTATCTTGAACCACAAAATTTTCAACAATATCCGCTTTTAGCACTTTTGTATCAGCAACATACGCCGAGAGTTTTTCAAGCTCATTTGTTATTCTTGCCATATCGTTTCCGCAAAATATTATTAGTTTGTCGATTGCGTCTTCTGTTGCCTGAATATCATTTTTTGCCAAAAAGTTTTTAACGTAAGCCGAAATCGTTTTTGCGTCAATTTTTGAGCAATCTATTGCAGTTAGTCCTGCCATACCCTTATAGAAGTCTGAGGTTTCTGGATTAAAAAACACAATAACCGTCGAATCTAGCGGGTGCTTCAGGTATTCACTGAGCGTGTTGTACTCTTCTTTTGCTTTATTTGGTGCAAAATCTTTAACAACCACCAACCTTTTCAAATCTCCAAACGGATAAAGGTTTGCACTTGTCACAATATCCTTAGCGTTTGTACTATCGCCAGAAATTGTAACCGAGTTCATATCCTTAATGGTGAGGTTAAGCGAATCTTCAATTTTTTTCAAAGCATCATAACAAAGATACCTATCTTCTCCGTGGATTAAGTAGGCACTCTCTATTTTATTTTTTAATTGTGCTTTAAGTTCAATATATTTCATAATCACCTAACAAACTTTATTATATCAAACGCCAATCTTTTTGTCTAGCCTATTATTCTACAAAAGAAACGCTAAAACACTAATAATTGCAGACACCGAAACAAATGCTATCTTGTTTTTTCGTTTCACAAACAAATAATCGCTTGCAATTATCATTGTAAACAAAACTAGCAGTACTGGAAGCACCGATAAGTTGCCGAGCCTTAAGTAAATTCCGTTGCCTGTAAAATAACTATTCATTTTAACCACAATATCCATCAAGAAATCAAAGCCTTTAGCAAGATAAATCGCAAGTGGCACAGTACCTGAGAAAAGCACACCAATAAACAAAAGAGCAAAAGCAATGGTTGCTATTGGCACTAATATCAAATTTATAACTCCACTGAAAATTGCGTATCTTCCAAAATAATAAACATTAATTGCAAACATTCCAATTTGGATTGAAATATTGAGTGCAAGCGTAGACGCCATTTTATCTTTAAAAAATTTTGTAAAAAATCTTTCAAACATCGGCGTCAGCAAAATTATTGAAGCAACTGCCATAAAACTCAATGCAAAGGAAACATTAAAAAGTTTTAGAGGATTTTTGCAAAGTGTAAGCATTGCAACAAGTGCAAGTGCGGACAGGTTGTCATAGGCTTTGTGCCGAATAGTTGCATAACTTGCAACCAACGCCATTACTCCAGCTCTAACAACAGAGACTGAAAAATTACAAAGATAACAATACAAAAAGATTATTACCATTTGTACAATAAAGCTAGATTTGTAATTCGCCTTAGTTAATTTTGTGATGAAACTAACAATCATAAATATTATCGAAAAATGCAAACCACTAACCGCTAGCAAGTGAGCTATGCCAGTGGATCTGAACTCATCTTTTATGTTTGCATCAAGATACGCACTTTCACCAACCATCATTGCATAACCTAGGTCTGAGTACTCAAGATTAATACCTGTAAGTTTTGAGCGAATCTTAGAACAGATATATTCTCTTGCAGAAACATTATATGTGTCAGTGAGTTCAATGTTATAAAATTCGGTATAACCGAAACCCACTATATTTGACGACAGAAAAGAAATCGATTTATCAAAATCGTCGGACCCCGCATCAAGGTCAAAGATAGTCAAGCTTGTTCTGACAAAAACATATCGCCCAACAGAAAAATCAGACAAAACAAGATTGTTCGGGTTCGTGTAAAGTGTGATAAAACCATTTAATTTCTTGTAGCCAGAACCTGTCCTAATTTGAATGTCAGATAATTTTAAAGACAAATTGCCAGACGTTGTGTATTTATATTGCTCTGAAATTTTTGCGTATACATAAACCTCGTCGCCAGCATAATCTTTATAACTATTTAGCGTAATGCTTTTAGAGTAAACAAAACCAAAAGAAATAGAAACTGCAAGCATAATTGCCGAAACCATAATTAACGCTTTCTTTTTAAAAATTCCGCATAGAACTGCAATTATTCCAAATGCGGAAATAAAGACTATGAAGCACGCAAGCCTTGCGGTGTTTGAAATGTAAACAGCAGAAAATATTGCCACAATCATAACAAGTGCCATTACCACAATTGGCCTGAAATTCATCAGCCTCATTTTCTTTAAATTTTTAATTTCGCCCATCATATTTTTTCTGTTGTATGTTTTAATAATTAATTATTTATAAAAATTAAAATTGCAAAAAAGTATCATTTTTATTGAAATATATATCGTTTTTTAAAATTCACCAATTAATAGATATTGCATTTTTGCAATGTTATATTGTTATTTTTACACATATTTGTTTTGTATTTTACAATTTTAGAATTAATTTAATTTTTCAATTTCTTGTCAAAATCCTGCAGGGTTACCTTCACCCATTCTTGCACTCTTTGAGTAGAACTAACACTAACTCTTTCTTTTGTTGAGTGTAAATCAAATATATCAACAGCAATAACACACACATCTATATCTTCAACATTTTCGGCAAAAACTCCACCTTCAAGTCCTGCGTGAATATGCCTTTCAATAGCCTCTCTGCCATACAATTTTTCATAAGAAAATTTTAACGAATCTCTTAATTTTGACAGCTTTTTATATGAAAAGAAAGGATTTTTGCAGTTTATTTTAAAATCCAATTTGTATCGCTTGGCAAGTTTTTTAACTTGCTCTGTTTGCAATTCCTCCTCATCTTTAACAGAACTTCTTATGCTAAGTTTTATTTTTACTTCGCCATTGGATAATCTAATAACACCTAAATTTTCAGACGTTATTGGGAAACCTGCATCATTAGATTTTATCACTCCGTGTTTAAAATTTACAATAAAATCAATGAGTTCATCTTCATCATATATCACCCAATCACGGTCTTCCAACTTACTCGAAAATACTATTGGGTGGTTGTCATTTTCTTCAACAATACTTCTGTACTTACTGCAGATAAAGCTGATATCTGCCTGTGATTTTTCTGAAACAAATTCAGCAATTGCATAGCTTGGTATAACATTACTCTTCTCTCCACCATAAATTGAAACAATGCCAACTGGGTTAATTTCTTTCAAAATCTTGCCAAGTATTTCAATAGCATTAAATCTATTTTTGTTTATGTCATCGCCAGAATGACCACCAATTAAATTAGAGACTTCCACAACATAAACACCAGTATTTTCTTTTTGAGGCATCACGTTAAGTTTTCTTGTGAGCTCAATATCACTAATCCCAGCACTTGAAACTTCTAAAACACCTTCTCTATCACCATCTAAACTTAGCAAAGACTTACCTGAAAGTTTTGAGTAATCTAACGCCCTTGCACCTGCCATTGTCGTTTCTTCCTGAACAGTAAAGACTGCTTCAATATTTGGATACCCATCACCTGACTCCTCTAAAACAGAGAGAATTATAGCAACACCAATTCCGTTATCAGCTCCGAGTGTTGTGCCCTTTGCCTTTAAATAGTCACCATCTTCAAACCAATCAATACCCTCTT
>CAZFPH010000062.1:0-6371 GCA_964520955.1 uncultured Lachnospiraceae bacterium | reverse complement strand
TTTGCCTCTTCTTCTCTCCACTTTGCAATCTTGCCATTGTCTCCTGACACCAAAACATCAGGAACGATATGTCCCATAAAATCTCTTGGTTTGGTGTACTGAGGATACTCTAAAAGATTATTGCTAAACGATTCAATTTCTGCCGAATCTTCACCGCCGAGAACACCTTCAACGTTTCTTAGGAGTGCATCAACAACCACCATTGCAGGAAGCTCGCCACCAGTTAACACGTAATCGCCAATAGAAATTTCTTCATCAATAAGCATATCAAGTATTCTCTGGTCAACACCCTCATAATGACCACATAAAATAATTATATGTTCATAATTTTTTGCCAGTTGTTTTGCCTTTGTTTGATTAAACACCTCACCCTTTGGGCTCATATAAATTTTGAGTGCTTTTTCATACCCCTCAATGCTTGTAATTGCATCGTAGATTGGCTGAGGCATCATTACCATTCCTGGGCCACCACCAAACGTGTAGTCGTCACATTTTTTATGTTTATCTTTAGAGTGGTCGCGAATATTGTGAATATTAATTGTAACTTTATTATTTTTGGTTGCACGGTCAATAATACTCTCTCTGAGTGGTTCAAACATATTTGGAAAGAGCGACAGAATATCAATCCTCATAATCTGAAACCTCTTTTAACTTATCTTTAGAGACAACCAACTTCTTTTCTTTGTAATCAAAATTAGTGATAACTCCCTTAACATTTGGAAACAACAATTCTCTTCCATTTACAAGTTCTAGATAGAACACCTCAGCAGTGCCATAATCCTGAACATCAGTAACCCTGCCTAGTTTTGAGCTATCTTCAAAGTAAACCTCTGAATTTTTCAAGTCCTCAATAAGGATTTTTTCAGACACCAAAGTTCTATCAATAAAAAGTTCTTTGCCAATGAAAGTCTTTGCTTTTTCTAAATCCACGCCATCAAGCCCAACAACAATAGACTCTGTGTTTGAAAAAATTCGATTTATCGTGTATTCATTGTTTTTATCGTCGTAAATTTTTGTTATTTTTTTTATGTCAAAATCTTTATCATACTTGGTTATTATCTTCATTTGACCAAGATATCCGTGAAGTTTAACAACCTTTCCAAGACTAACTAATTCCATCTTCCACCTCTTTTATTTCAGATATTTTATCGTTTTTGTGTTTGCGGATATACATTATTGCACCAACACCAGCAGTTACAAGTAAACAACTCTCTAGTATACAGCCAAAAATAGAGCCGATAAACACAAAATAAACAATACCAAAGGCACTGGTTAAAACTCCAAGCAATTTATAAACCTTAACATTGTGTTGCCAAACTGAAATCGTGTATGTTACAGATGCAAAAATTGAAAACAAACTCCACACTGTATCATAAGTGATAACACCAACAACCGCAGACACAATGAGTAAGAATACTAGTATTATGATGTCGTCAATTTTGTATTTTTCAAGAACTTTAATACGCTGTTGCACTATAAATATAACATTTCTAAGCACTGCAATTGCAATAGTTCCAAGCCCTGCCCAAGCGTTCAATAAAAAGTATGAAACGCCGTTGCAAACAAGCGAACACATATTAATACATAAAATTGTGCTACGCTGTTTTATTAAATAAGTTGAACCCAACAAAATATAACTTAACACCACAAATATTTGAGATAAAATATATTCCATTAACAAAAAGACCTCTCGCAATAATTTTAACATACTTATAAAATTAGAACAACAAAAAACTTCTTGGAAATCCAAGAAGTTTCAATTTTATTCGTCTAAAAGTTTGATATGCACGTCACGAAGAAGTTTTTCATCAACAGTGTTTGGTGCGTTGCAAAGTGGGTCTTGTGCGTTTTTATTCATTGGGAAAGCATAAACATCACGAATATACTCATTGTGAGTGAGTAGCATCATAAGTCTATCAAATCCAGGAGCAGAACCAGCGTGTGGAGGTGCACCATAAGAAAATGCGTTGTAAAGTGCTGGGAATTTGTTAACCACAACCTGTTTGTCATAGCCAGCAAGTTTAAAAAGTTCAACCATCATATCTTGATTGTGGTTTCTAACCGCACCAGACAAGCTCTCATAACCATTAATAACAAGGTCATATTGATAAGCAAGTGCTTCAAATGGTGCTTTTTTGATTTCTTCAAGCGAGCACTGTGGCATTGAAAATGGATTATGAGCAAAAGCAATATTTCCATCGTCGTCTTTTTCAAAAAATGGAAAGTCTACAATCCAACAGAACTTATAATCGTTTTCATCGATAAGCTCAAGTTCTTTTCCAAGTTCATTTCTTAGTACATTTGTATACTTGATTGCTTTTTCTTTTTCATCAGCAATAAAGAACAATGTGTCTCCAGACGCAAATCCCGTAAGCTTTTTAAGGCTCGCCTTTTCTTCTTCTGCAACATATTTTGAAATACCGCCAGAAAGTTCGTCACCGTCACCAACAACAAAATATGCAAGTCCTTTAGCTTCTCTTGATTTCAAGAACTCAGTAAGTTTGTCGTACCACTTTCTTGGCTTGCCGTTTGTGGTAGCTTTGATACATTTGATTGTAACACCCTTAAACACGCTAAACTCAGTGTTAGCAAAAATATCTGTTACATCGTGAGTGATAAGTGGGTTTCTAAGGTCTGGCTTGTCTGAGCAATAATCACGAATTGCATCAGCATATTTAATTTTTCTGAATTCTGAAATTTCAAAATTTGCGAACTTTTTAAAGATTGCTCTGTATAATCCCTCAATTACCTCAAACACATCTTCTTGAGTTGCAAAAGCCATTTCCATATCCACTTGATAAAATTCAGTTGGGCTACGGTCAGCTCTAGCGTCTTCATCTCTAAAGCAAGGTGCAATTTGGAAATATCTATCAACGCCAGAAACCATCAAAAGTTGCTTGAATTGCTGTGGGGCTTGTGGAAGAGCGTAGAATTTTCCAGGGTTAAGTCTGCTTGGTACAAGAAAGTCTCTTGCCCCCTCTGGGCTTGAAGCGGTCAAGATTGGTGTTTGAACTTCGGTGAAGTTCTGCTCGTGCATATAATTTCTGATAAACAACAACAAATCGCTTCTGAGCTTTAACATTTTTTGATTATAATCTGCTCTAAGGTCAAGGTAACGATACTTGAGTCTGATATCTTCGGCAACACTTTCACTATTTTTAATCTCAAATGGAAGTTGTTCAGTGCATTTTCCTAGCATTGTGATACTTTCAGCAACAACTTCAATATCACCTGTTTGCATATTTGCATTTTTACTTTCACGCTCAACAACCTTGCCTTCAACAGAAATTACATCTTCCTTTGAAAGTGGTATAAACTCTTTATTCAAAACAATTTGTGTCTTTCCATAAGAATCACGAAGAACAACAAAGGTAAGCTCGCCAAGTTTTCTGATTGTGTCCACCCAACCTGCAAGTTTAACAACTTTTCCAACGTCTGAAATTCTTAAACAACCATTATTAACGTTTCTGTATTTATTATTAGTAATCTTTTCCATAATCTTGTCCTCTTAAATTAATAAATAAAATATACCACACTCACTTAAAATAAGCAATAATTTGGATTTAAAAATCAATAAACATTTTTAATTATTTAATAATATAGTTATATTTTTATAATTTAACTGTTACAAAACTAAGGGTAATTTATTTATAAAAATATAACAATAATTTTTATAAAGCTATTGTTTTTGTGATAAATATTTGCTATAATGGAAACAGGAGTGAATTAAAATGATTACATACAAATTTTTTGTTGATAATTTTAATATTAGCGAAATAGATGCTAAAAAATACTTTGATTTAATTGCAAATAGTAAATTCAGTTCAATTAGAGGCATTGTTAGGCTTTTTGATAGCACGTTACTTCAAAAAATTAAATTTTATGAAGACGAGTTTGGTTTTACTTTAGATGAAATTTTTGAAGACCTCAGACTTCTCACCTACGACACCGCAACCGTTCCAACAAAAGAAGAGCTTGAGTCTCAAGTTATGGATAAAAAGAAAAAAAGCTGTGTGCGTGCAAAAGCTTACTATCTTAGAAATATCCTTGGGCTTACCAACGAGCAAATCCGCCAAGATTCATATTTTTCATTTGACACCGAAACACTCAAACAGAGAGTTAAAGATATTAAAAAATATTTGGGTCTTGAAATTGAACACATACAAGAATGCCCTTCTCTGCTCAATAACGATATTGAAACACTGAAAGCAAAAGCCGACTTTTACAAAAAAGAATTGGGATTTACATCTAAACAATTCAAAGACTTTCCTAAGATTTTCAATTATGATTGTGACCCTGAATCAAAAAAGCAAACATCAGCCATTCAAAAAATTAATTTCTACAGAAACACACTAGGCTTAAAAGATAATCAACTGAGAACATACCCTGTTCTGCTCAGTTACGACACAGCATCAGATGAAATAAAAGAAAAATCTGTGAAATTTAAAATGAAAGTCTACCACGACCTTTTAGGGTTCACTGCAAGAGAATTTCAAAAATGTCCATCACTTTTAAACCACGACTGTATTGGCGGTGAAGACGACCCATCAAGCGTTAGAGGAAAAATTAAAGTATACAGAGAATTTTTAGGTTTTGAAGATGCTGACTTTTTTGCTGACCCAGGAGTATTCAGCTATGACTGTTCTGACAGTGGTTCACCAACATCAGTAAAAACCAAAGTTGCATTCTATGAAAACACACTTGGCTTAACAAAAGAACACATCAGAGCAAACACAGTTCTTCTTCACTTTGATTGCGACCCAAAATCACAAAAACCAACATCTGTCGCAAAAAAGCTTGAGGCAATTTACAAAATCGGTCTCACAAATGAAGATGTTCAAAATAACACAAGGCTTTTAATGACACCAGCTGAAGACCTTGAAGAAAAATATATCCTCTGGTCAACAATCTTCCCAGATAAAAGATATATGGAACTTCAAACTTGGTTCATCACAAGACCTGAAAAAATCTATGCAAGATACAGATATTTAACAGAAGAACTTCATCATCAATCACTCAGACCAAATCACTTAGACCACTGCGAAAGTCAATTTATCAAAAGGTTTAAATCAAACTCTCAGGTTTTGATGGAAAGATACCCTTATGATGAAAACGCCATCAGAGAACTTTACGCAAAATATGCAGAGCTTCAAATTGAGCCACCTATCGAATACGAAAAACAAGGATAATTTATGGATAACAGAATTTATGACTTTTTAAAAATGTTGAAATTTAACGATGACGAAATTGCAACACTAATTGATATTACTCCAGTCTTGGAAGAAACATCGGCTGAAGATGCAGCAAAAAATATTGACGCACTTGCCAATTTTGGATACCCAATTGAAGACATAACTTTTATAATTTCACAAAATCCTGCATTTTTAACACGAAATTTCAATGATTTGGTGGAAGATTTGCAGAAAATTCAAAACACTTACGGCGATGTTGAAGAAGCTCTAAAATATAACCCTCATTTAATTTAATAAAATATTTGTTATAATAAAGTAACCATATCTTTAATAAGATATGGCTTTTTATAATAAAAAAAATAAGGCCACGCCTTATTTTTCAAACTTAACGAATACTCGTTTATTAAGTTTTTTTGCAGATGTTTTAACAACGGTTCTGATTGCTGTTGCAACCTTTCCGCTTCTGCCAATGATTCTTCCAAAATCTTCTTCGTCAATCTTAACATTGTAAACAGTTTCCCTATCTTTTTGAGTTTCGGTAACCACCACAGCGTCAGGATTAGCTACTAGATTTTTAACAATAAATTCAACTAATTCTTTCATAATCTACCGCCAAACTTATTATTTAGATTTTTTTGCATTTTCAATAACACCTGATTTAACTAAAAGAGCTTTAACTGTTGCTGTTGGTTGTGCACCATTCTTAATCCAAGTTTGAGCCTTATCTGCATCAATTTTGATTTCTTCTGGATTAGCGATTGGATTGTAAGTACCAACTAAGTCGATGTATTTTGCATCTCTTGCAACTCTTGAATCAGCTACAACAATACGATAAAAAGGACTCTTTTTATCACCCATTCTTGTAAGTCTCATTTTAACTGCCATTTTTTTATCCTCCGATTTTTTATTTTGTTTTGATTTATCATACACAGTGACGTTCACTGAAATATGCCTTAAAAATTAAATTTTCTTCCAAGCATTTTTTGAAGTTTGCCATTGTTCATGTTCTTCATCATTTGTTTGGTTTGCTCGAATTGCTTGATGAGTGAATTCACATCTTGAATTGTGGTTGCACTTCCCGCAGCAATTCTTTTTCTGTTGCCTGCCTTGATTAAATCAGGGTTAAGCCTTTCTTTTTTGGTCATTGACTGAATGATTGCTTTATATTTTTTAAGTTTC
>CAZFPH010000061.1:0-6453 GCA_964520955.1 uncultured Lachnospiraceae bacterium | reverse complement strand
AGCATCTGCACCTTGCTCGCCAGAAATATACTTTGCCTTTACCCTGTCTGCCCAAACCTTAAGTTGGTCACCTGCTGCCGCCCTAAATGTGTCAGCACCTGCAATAACGACTTTTTTGCCTTTGTCAGTAAATTTTTTTGCAAGTTTTCCAATAGTGGTAGTTTTACCCACGCCATTAACACCAACAACCATAATTGCAAGAGGATAAGAAAATTCTTCCTTTTCGTTAGCGTTCAAAATATTTTTTAGGATATCTTTTAAAACTTCTTTGCACTCGTCAGTCTTTTTAAGTTTTTGCTGTTTAACTTGGTTTCTTAGTTCTTCTAAGATATCTTCAGTTGCATTTGTGCCAAGGTCAGAACTTATCAGAATAAACTCAAGTTCTTCAAAAAAACTTTCATCAATTTCATTCCCAGTAAAAACAAATTTTAGTTTTTCTGAAAAAGATTTTTTAGTATTTTTTAACCCACTAACAAGTCTAGAAAAAAATCCCATTAATTTATCTCCATATAAGTTTTTGCATAAATTTTATAATATATTGCGGTTTTTAGCTAAATTTTTGTCAAAAACTGCAATATTTTGCATTTTTTAATTTTCGCTATTATCAAGTTTGATAGCATCAGACAATTTAACAGACACAACTTTAGAAACACCCTTTTCTTCCATTGTAACACCATACAAACAGTCTGCAAGTTCCATTGTTGGCTTTCTGTGGGTGATAACAATGAACTGTGTTTCACCGCTGTACCTGTGCAAATATTTTGCATATCTTTCAACGTTAGCATCATCGAGTGCCGCCTCAATTTCGTCAAGCACACAGAATGGCATTGAACGAAGTTTTAATATTGAGAACAAAATTGCAACCGCTGTGAGTGCCTTTTCACCACCTGATAGAAGTGTAATACTTTGAAGTTTTTTGCCAGGAGGCTCAGCGATAATATCAATACCGCACTCAAGAACATTATTCTCATCAAGCAAACAAATATCTGCCTTACCACCACCAAAGAGTTCTCTGAAGATGGTTTGGAAGTTTGTTCTAATTTGTGTGAAGCACTCTTTGAATTTTTCCTCCATTCTTGTTGTTAAATCTTTAATGATGTCATAAAGGTCATTCTGTGCTTTTGTAAGGTCATCTCTTTGATTTGAAAGTTCGTCATATCTAATTGAAATTGTTTTAATATCTTCAATAGCTGATAAGTTAACATTTCCAAGCCTTTGGATTTTACGTTTAATTTCTTGACACTCTTCAGTACCTGCCTTGATATCAAAATCAGCACTTGCAATTGGTTTTGCATCAGCGTAAGTCATTTGATATTCTTCCCAAACTCTATTTTGCAAGTTTTCAATATCGGTATCAATTTTTATAATCTTACTTTCTTCTTTAGATTTCTTTTCATTAGCTCTTTGAATTTCACCAGCAAGAAGCATTTTGTTACCATCTGCTTGGTTCATTTCTTGTTGACACTTCTTCTTTTCTTCAGTAACTGAAACTATTTTTTCTTTAACAAGTTCAACCTTTTTTGCACTTGATGAGAATGCACTTGTTGCCATTATGTCTTGAATGTTTTGCTCAAGTTCACCAATTGTTTGATTGTTTTTTTGTACCTCAAGCAAATTTTCCTTTGACTTATATTCGTGTTCAGCTGTAGACACAACAACACGCTCGATTTCAGCCTCAATATTTCTTAAATTATTACGTTCATTTTCAAGAGAGACCTTAATGTCGCCCATTTTTTCAAAAACTTCATCACGCTCAGCTCTAAGTTTTCCAAAATTGTCATTTGCTTGCTTTTTACTTTCAGTCGCTTTTGTTTTTTCAGAATTAATATTCTCTTGCTCTTTGGTAATTCTTTCGATTTCTTGTTCAACAAAGTCAATCTTGTCAAGAATCCCTGCAAAATCAATATCAAGTTCAGCAAGTGCCTCGTCATCGTCATCTTTTTGAGTTTCAAGAGAATCGATATACTCTTCCTGTTTTGCTTTTTCCATTTCAAAGTTATGGATTTCATCAATCTTTTTGTTTAAAAGTTCAGATTGTTCTGCACTCAGCTTTCTGATTTCTTCTTGTTTTTCAGTCAAGTTTTCAATATCTTTTTTGAGTGACTCAAGTTTATTTTTAAGGTCAGCAATTTCTCTGTCACGACCAAGGATATTTGTTGAATTATCTTTTCTGCTACCACCGGTCATTGAACCTTGTGGACTAATTACATCACCCTCAAGTGTAACAATTTTCGCCATATAGCCTGTTGCTCTTGAAAACTCAACAGCATTATCCATATTGTCAATGATAACCGTTGAACCAAGCAAACTATTAAAGATTTTTCTATACTTATCGTCACAGCTAATAAGATCACTGGCAATACCACAAACACCCTTCATATTAAGTTTTGAAGCAACGCTTGATGGTACTTGCCTTTCCTTTACTGATGTTATTGGAAGGAATGTTACCCTACCAAATTTATTATTTTTAAGGTAATTTATAAGTTCTTTTGCATCATCTTCATTTTTAGTTACGATATTTTGAACACTTGCACCAAGAGCCATTTCAATAGCAACTTCATACTTTGCAGGGACTTTCATAAGAGATGCAACAACACCCATTACCTTTCCGCCAATAGTCGAACCACTTTGTGCTTGCTCTAGAAGTCTTTTTACAGAAAGTGCAAAACCTTCGTTATACTCTTTCATTTCAGAAAGAACATTATACTTACTGAGCGATGAATGGTATTGAACTTTCTTTTCATCAATTGCCTCGTTAATATCATTATATTGTTCGTTATAATCATTTATCTTCGCAATAATAGATTTCCTTTCACCACTTGCACGCTCAATCTTCTTTTCAATATTCTCGATAGATTCTTCAGCAGATTCAATTTTGTAATCATAAGATTTAATTGTTTCACTTAGTGCATCTTTTTCTTTATTTAGTTCATTTTGTCTTTCTTTGAGTGATTCGAGTTCCGTTTGATACTTTAAAAGTCTTGACTTAATATCACCAGAACGTTCGAGTGTTGAATACAAATGAGAGTCAAAACTTTCTGCATCGGTTTCACCAATATTGAGTTTTTCTAAAATTAGCTTATAGCTATTTTCAAGTTGTTTTTGCTTGTTTTCGGTGTTTTTTAGGTTATTTTCTGCGTTTTCTTTGTCTTTTTGCAGTTTTTCTTCTTTTGTTGCATTTTCATTTAGAATATATTTTGAGTGTTCAATATTTTCTAAAAGTCTTTCATTTTGCTCTTTTAGTATTGAGATTTTTTCATTGTAAAGCTTGATTTCGCCATTCTGTTTTTCAAGAGCAACAGTGAGATTTAAAAGTTCATCTCTAAGATTATTGATAGTATCATCAAGTTCAGCAATTTGAGATTGCGTTAATTCATACTTTTTAACAGCCTCTTCAAACTCATTTTGCTTTAGGCTTAATTCTTCATCAATAGCCTTGATTGCTTCAAAGATTTTTGCCTTTTCTTCACTTGAGTTATCATATTGATAAACATAAATGTTAATCTCAAGTTCTTTTAATCTATTAGATAAATCAAGGAATATTTTTGCATTTTCAGCTTGATGCTTAAGTGGTCCAAGCTGTTTTTCAAGTTCCGCAATAATATCGTTAATTCTTGTTAAGTTATCATTAACCCTAGCAAGCTTACTTTCTGATTGACTTTTTTCATCTTTAAATTTTGAAATGCCTGCAGCCTCTTCAAAAACATTTCTTCTATCTTCTGGTTTTGCTGAAAGCACGCTATCAATCTTACCTTGACCGATAACACAGTAACTTTCTTTTCCAAGACCGATTTCACGGAACGCATCAACAATATCACGACGCCTGCAGGTATTTTTATTTATAAGGTATTCACTATCACCGTTTTTATAAAGTTTTCTTGTTAAAATAACTTCATCATAGTCTAAACTAAATATTTTATTTGAGTTATTAAAGTATAACGAAACCTCGCAGTATGATTGTGCCTTTCTTTTTTCTGTTCCATTAAAAATAACGTCTTGCATACTTGAACCACGCATTGACTTTGCACTTTGTTCACCCATAACAAAACGAATGGAATCAGCAACATTGCTCTTTCCACAACCATTAGGACCAACAATCGCAGTTATACCTGGTTCAAACTTAATTTCAACCTTATCTGCAAACGACTTAAAACCATAAATGTCAATCTTCTCAAAATTCATAAGTTTACCTATACTTTCTTTAAATTATTAACAGCCTCGCTTGCCGCATTTTCTTCAGCAGTTCTTTTGTTTGAACCCACACCTGTACCCATCTTCACATCATTCACAAACACAGTTGTTTTGTAAACAGGCTTGTGGTCTTCACCAGACTTAAATGTGCTATAAACAATCTTTGCTTGCTTTAATAGTTCTTGCAGTTTAGTTTTTGGGTCATCAACATAACCATTAATTTTTATATTTTCAATTATATCTCCAACAGCTCTATTGAAAAACTTTTTAGTTTCTTCAATTCC
This sequence comes from uncultured Lachnospiraceae bacterium, assembly GCA_964520955.1. GTDB lineage: Bacteria > Bacillota > Clostridia > Christensenellales > UBA1242 > RGIG1681. The sequence goes on along the minus strand of CAZFPH010000061.1, from coordinate 1,978 downwards.
GCCGTCAACATAAATCGCTCCAGCAATCGCTTCAAACATATCACACTTTATCGCTGTTGAATGTGTTGTATTTTTGCTTTCACCAACACCTTTCAACAAATATTTTTCAAGTCCGAGTTTATCTATTGCTGAAGACAAGGGCTTTTCACTAACAATAAGTGCACGGATTTTCGACAGGTCCCCCTCTTTACCTTTAAACTCTGAGTATAGCCTTTCCGTTATTATAAATTCAATAACTGCATCTCCCAAAAACTCGAGCCTTTCATTAGATTCCACCCTGTGCTCGTTAGAATAACTTGAATGAGTCAATGCTTTTATGAGCAATTTTTTAGACTTAAAATTATATCCAATAATTTTTTCAACAGCCGAAGTGTTTACTATTTCTTTCACTTACCCTCTCCTGATATGCTAGAATTTTTTATTCCTTCTCTCATTTGTTCAATATAGTTAGAATTGTGAATATCAAGAACTTGCAAAACGCAAGAGTAAATTGTTTTTGCTTTGCTTGAGCCGTGAGATTTGATTAGTATCTTGTTAAGACCTAAAAACGGAGAACCACCAACATCAGTATAATTGAGTTGCTTTTTTATTCTCTTGAATGCAGGCTTTAAAAATAAGTAACCTATTTTTGCACGAAGACCACCTGCTTTAATTTCATTTTTAAGCACGCTCATAAATGTTTTTATTGTGCCTTCTGCCGATTTCATAGCAACGTTGCCAGTGAAACCATCAGCAACAAGCACATCGTATTCACCAGAAAGCATTTCTCTTGCTTCCATATTTCCAACAAAATTGATTTCTTTGCAATTTTTCAAAAGTTCAAAAGTTTGATGAATTTGTTCATTGCCCTTGTGTTCTTCAACTCCATTAGAAATAAGTCCAACTCTTGGATTTTCAATTCCAAGCATCGCCTTAACGTAAATAGAACCCATAATTGCAAATTGCAACAAATATTCTGGTTTGCAGTCAACATTTGCACCGCAGTCAATGAGAAGCGTTTTTCCACCATTTACAGTTGGCAAAAATGGAGAAAGTGCAGGACGTTTTACACCCTCCATTCTTCCAATAACAAAGAGACCTCCTGCAAGAACAGCACCTGTGCTTCCAGCACTTATCATACCAATAATATCATCTCTTTCTTTTAAAAGATTGAGAGCTGCAACAAGTGAACTATTGCTTTTTCTACGAATAGCCATTGTTGGAGATTCGTTGCAACCAATAACCTCTGGAGCGTCAATAATTTCAAGCCTTTCGCCTGAATAATTTTCATTTTTTATAACGGCTTCAATCTCATCTTTGTTACCAGTTAAAATTATCTCTAAGTCCTTAATTTCCTTAACTGAGATAATTGCACCCTTAACAATTTCATCTGGTGAATAATCCCCACCATAGACATCTATTATAATTTTCATAGAATTCTCCTATTGTAAATCAAACTTATTATACATTAGAAAGTTAATAATTTCAATTAAATTGTTTAAAAAATCGAATATTTACTGCACAAAATTACTATTTACAAATACATAAAGTTATGATATAATAATATTATGAAAAGTATAAAAATAAAAAATCATATTTGTTTAACAGGTCCTGCAAGCGTTGGTAAATCTTTTATTTCAAAGGAATTATCCGCAAGAACTGGACTTGGTACCATTTGCATTGATGACATAATTTCGTTTGCGGAAAATGAATTGTTTAACGGACTTACCACAGACGAAAGCAGAATAAATCAGTTTAAATTAAAAAGCTTAATGCTCGCTGGATACAACTACCTATCTCCTGCAATGCAAAGTAAACAACAAGACCTGATTGATGAATATATTGAAAAATACAAATTTTACACAAATCTCTTTGGTGACCTTGAAAAATTTCACGAACCAATTATTGAATACAACGAAATTTGCTCATCAAATAGTAATCCATCAACCGAATTTGTTGTGCTTCTCACACAAAGGTTGCACTTAAAACTCATGAGCCT
>CAZFPH010000060.1:0-6512 GCA_964520955.1 uncultured Lachnospiraceae bacterium | reverse complement strand
ATTGGCAGGGCAATAAACACAACTATTAAGCTGAGGTACAAAATTGCACTTCCAAGTTCAACAAAACTGATATCAAATGAGTCAATTGCTTCAATTGCAAGCATAAACATATCCCAAGTGAAGAGATATCCAAAGTCGGCGTAAAGCGAAGCGTTTACCGCACAAAGTATAACCTGCAAAAATATTGAAACATAAAACACTGTGTTGCAAACCCAGTTTTTGGCAGATAGCATAATACCGCAAACAATTATCCAGAACGCAAAGTCAAAAAATATGTACTTTGGGAATAGTTGGATTTTGTCTGTGCCTGAAACATTAAATTTGAGTATTGCAAAGTTGACGATTTCAAGTGCAATAGCTAGCACCAAAAACAAACAAGGCTTTATTATTTGGTTGATGCTGAGTTTGTTGTGGTTTTCTATTTGCTGTTGCTTTTTTAGTGCTTTTTTCTCTTCTTTAGTAAGTTTTGGTTTTTTCATATTAAGCCCCTTTGGGAGTAATTATTTTTATTGATTTTTGAAGTACCTCAAAGTCAAAACTGCCTTCGCCACTCTTTTCGCCGTCAAGGTTAATAGCTGTTCCCTCTGAAATTGAGATAGTAAATTTATCTGCTTTTCTATATATTATGTTTTTGTTGTTTTTTAGTTTATCTAATCCGTACAAAAATGTGTGTGCAATAACTGTAAGCTCGCCAAGCATAACATACTTATTTGGCGATGTGAAGATTACAATTTCAACCTCGCCGTCGCAAAGGCTTGCGTTTTTGTTAATTCTGAAGCCGGCAACGCTTCTTGTGTTTAAAATTAAAATCAAGGCACAATTGGTTTCAATTGTTTCGTTTTCAAGCGTTAGTTTCATTGGCAAGGATTCGGTTCGTTTCAAATCCTGAAGAGCTTTTTTAACATAAGCCATTTTGCCAAACTTTTTTTTGAGATATCGCTCGGTGTCATAGCTGGTGTTTGTGAAAAGCCCTGTTGCACAAACATAAATACCATACCTGTCATTAACTTTAAAAATATCGTGCTCGAAAGGTGTGCCGTTAATTAAATTTTTTACAGCCTTTTTTATATTTCTGCTAATGCCGAGAGACCTTGCAACATCGTTAACCGTTCCTGATGGAATGTAGCCAATGATTGGTTTGTTTTCGGCATCGCCCATACCATTTATAACCTCATTGAGAGTTCCGTCTCCGCCTGCAACAAAAAAATAATCGTATTTGCCGATAGATTCTTTTGCTAAATCGTGAGCGTGACCTTGGTGATCAGTCTCAACACATTCAATTTCACCATACTTTTCTGATAGTTTTTTCAAAATATAGTTTTTATATTTTTGGATTTTACCTCTGCCACTCTCTGGGTTGTAAACGAATATATTTTTCATACATAAATAATACACCAAGCGAGCGTGAAAGTAAATAATTTTGAATTTTATTGTCTTTTTTTTAAGTAATTTTTGGCATTTATTTTTTGTTTGTAACACATAAAATAAAAACACACCAGTTGGTGTGCTTTTGTTAAATAAGTAAAAATCCGAGTGGCAAGAAGTGCAATGCATATCCAAAAGCGAGGCTTGAGACAACAAGGCAGGTAAGAACGAATAAATTTTCCTTAATATTTTTATTTTCTTTTAGTAAGATTAAAAATCCTAAACCTGCGTTAACACTAAGACCTGTAACTATTGCTCCAAAACTAATTCCACCCATAAGGTATAGCTCGGTTAATATAACAGACGATGCACAGTTTGGAATAAGTCCAATAACAAGTGCAAGTATTGGTTGAAATACACTACTAGATTTGAGGAAACTTGATAAGTTGTCCTCGCCAACGAGTTCCACAATAAGTCCCATAACAAAATTTACGATAAAAATATATAAACTAATTTTTAAGCAGTGAACAAGAGGGTGCTTCCAGTTGTATTTTTTGCCTTTGAATTCGTGATTGCAACAAGCGTGCACGTGGTTGTGGTGACCAAGTTCGTGTTCTTCCTTTTCATGAGTCTCGGCGAGTAGTGGGTAGTCGTGAAGTTTTTCGTGGTCGCTATGTTCTTCGTGATGATGGTCATCGTGTTCTTCATGGTGGTTATCTTTGTTATCATTATCTTGATGGATAAGAGTTAGTTCAGGGTCTTTGTTAGATATTGTTGCAGTTTTGTTTTTGAAAATTTTAGAGTAGAGGAACATTGTGAGGTATCCTACAGCAATTGCCATTACAACTTTCACAAGGATTAGCATTAATAGAGAAGGTATTGCTTTGTAGTTAGAAAGCATAATTGGCAAGGCTTCGTCGCTAGTTGCAATGAATACTGCAATAAGTGCACCGACTGAAACTTTGCGTTTTGCGTAAAGTTCAGATGAGATTACTGAAAATCCGCATTGAGGCACGGAGCCAAACAAAGCACCTATAATTGGCGAATATTTTCCCTTGAGTAATTTTGAATTTTCAAACTTGAATATATTTTTGTATTCAAGTAGCTCTATCAAAAAGTAAACCAGTATCAAAAAAGGTAATAGCTTTGCTGTGTCCTCGAGGGCGTGCAACAAAACGTGTAAAAACATTTCCATAACAACCTCTAAAATTTTTGGCTTTTGCCATAATTACGCTAGTAATTATATATCAGCCGTGGCTTATTGTCAAGAAATTGATAAATTGCTGAAAGCGGGCTCGAGTGAAATATAAAAAGCCTTGATTGAACCCATAAAATCATTAAAGAAAGCAAAATAAAAATTCAGGTCAAAATGCCTGAAAATTTATCTGAAAATTATAAAATTTAGCAGTGAAAATGTATAAAAATGTTTAATTTAATAAAATTTATACATTTTGGTTATACCTAAAGAGTTATTTAGAAAATGTTCTTTATCTTGTAAAATTAAGCAATTTTTTGTTAATTTTTTACATTTGTGATTTTTGCCAAAATTTCTTCTATTTTATTGTAACATTCGGTAATTTGATTTGGCTCAAAATGTCGGATTTTAAGTTTTGTTTTCTTTGGATATCCCCAAATATTAAAAATTGAAGGTGAAATCCATTCAAAGCTATCGGTTTTTGCGTTTATTGAGGCAAGTTCTGTCAGACTTGCTTTTTTTGGCGAAGGGAAAAGTATTTTTTGACCAATGTCGCAAACTCTGTAGGTAATCTTTGAAAATGTTCCGTTCTTTGGATTCATTAATGCTGTTCCAGTAATTCCTGGGTGGCAGGTAGTAACTGAAACATTTGAGTTTTCGGATTTTAAAAATTTTGCCATTTCAAGTGCGTAGAACGTGAGCCATCTTTTTGTGTTTGCGTAAGTGTTAATATTTTTGGTTTCATTTTTTAAATCTATATCATCAAAATTTATTTTTACTTTGTTAAAACTTATGCTACTCACAAAAACAATTTTTGAGTTTTGTTGTTTTTCTAAAGCAGGCAAAAGTTCTTTGCTTAAAATTATTGGTGCAAGGGTGTTGGTGAAAAAATGTTTTTCATATCCATTATCAAGTATGGCTTTTGGCTGAGCAAAAATACCAGCGTTGTTAATAAGAGCGAAAATACCTTCAGTGCAAAGAGATTTTACGTTCTCTGCAAATTCATAAATTGAGAAAATGTCAGATAGGTCTAGTTTCAAAATTGTGATTTTTGAAGCAGGGTGCAGGCGTTGAATTTCCTTTGCTTGAGTTTCTGCTTTTTCTATGTTTCGCACACCAACAATAATATTTGCATCAACTGATGCTAAGTGTTTTAACGCCTCAAGTCCAAGACCGCTTGTTGTGCCAGTTATTACTATAGTTTTGTTTGATAAATTATTTAGATTTTTATTTTTCCAAGATTCTATCATAATTTTTCACCATTTTTTATAAAGTTTTATATTATTTTGCATTTTTTATAGGATACAATGCATTTTTTATGTTTGTCAAATTATAAAACACAGCAATAAAAATATTTTAAAACTTTTAGCAATTATATTGTGTTTGTTTTCGGTTATGATATAATTGTAACTATGATAAGAGATTTTTACAAATGGAATGAAAAGCAGTTCTCAAAGGGATTTGATGCTTCTGTCGTTTTGCAAAGAGGGGAAGAGGATTTTCTTGGAAGTGGCAAATGCAAAAAGATGATTATCAGGCTGGGACAGGACATTTATCACATAAAAGAGCCTCACAGTAGATATTACAAAAACAACAAGAGAGAGTTTGGTGCAAGTGGAACAATGATGGATAATGAGCTTGCAACAATAACTGAGCTTATGGCTGAGAGAAGATACAGAAGTTTTCATCTGCCTTATGCTTACTATGAACTTTTGAGAGGGGACAATGGTGAGTTTAAACTCATTTCAAAAAGCATAAATAATGACAAAGTTGAAGTTAAAAGTTTATCGGAACTTATGCACTATGAAGATGATTTTATTAGCGAGTACGCACTAAAATTTTCTATGCAAAATTTAGAGGAAATTTTAACAAAACCTGCTATCTGCCTCAGGGTAATGACTCGTGAGTGCTATGACCAATACGTAAAGTTTTTGCTCGCTTCAGTTTTTGACTTTAGTACAGACGACCATTTCAATAACATTATTTTTATTAGAAATCAAAACAGTATGCTTTTTGAATCAATGTTTTTGTGCGACAAGGAATCTAATGTTTTCAATCCGCTTATTGCAAGAGAATTTTCGATGGACGAAATTTTAAGGAAATCAAATTCTTATAACCACTATGTTGGAATAAAAGTTAGTGAAAGAGGTGAAGATTTTGAAAAGCGAGCATCAGTTTTGTTAAGGCTTGTTAAAAAAGGTATTATGCCAAAAAAATATGTTAAGTTTTTGAGCGACCTTGCTGGGTTTGATTTTGATGCTGTGGCTAGAGATGTTAAAGGTGATTTTGGACTTGTTGCTGATGATAGGCAACTTGACATATACAAAAGAACGGCTGAGATTGCCGGAGAGATTGCACAAAAAGGTTAGGAAAAATTATGTCAGATTTGATTTATGATTTTATTATGGGATTAAGCTCTGGTTGGGGCTGGGGATTACTACTACTTTGCGTTGCTGTGGGCTTTGTTATGCTGATTAAGGGTGCTGATGTTTTTGTTTCTTCAGCTTCTAACCTTGCAAAACTTGCAAAAATACCAGCAATTGTTGTGGGGCTCACCATTGTTGCGTTTGGAACAAGTGCACCAGAAGCAAGTGTGTCAATTACTGCCGCGGTAACTGGCAGTGCGGGTATTTCTGTTGGAAATATTGTTGGCTCTAACATTTTTAATTTGCTGGTTGTTTTGGGGCTTTCTGCAGTATTCAGACCAGTGATTCTCGACAAAATGGTTGTTAAAAGAGATGTGCTTTTGATGCTTGCGTCATCATTTATGCTTGTGCTTATGGCATTTATTTTTGGAAGTGGCGGAAACCGTGCTCTAGTTTGGTTTGAAGGACTTGCCCTTTTGTTAATTTTTATTGCATACCTTGTGTATATGGTTAGATACGAGGTTAAGAACACAATTATTATTGAAGACGAAAAAACTGCCCAGACAGAAGAAAAAGCAAAGAAAAAAACAAGTCTGCCACTCACTCTTTTGTGGCTTATTTTGAGTCTTGTTGTTATTGTTCTTGGCGGAAACTTGGTAAATGTGGGTGCAAAGGGTATTGCTGTTAAAATTGGTGTTAGTGAAACACTTGCAGGGCTTACAATTTGTGCTGTTGGAACATCTCTTCCTGAACTTGTTACTTCTGTCATTGCAATAAGAAAGAACGAATCAGAAATTGCTGTTGGAAACGTTGTGGGTTCAAATATCTTTAATGTTATGTTGATTTTGGGTGTTTGCTCGGTTATAACTCCACTTGGCATTGACCTATTTTCAGTTATTGATATGGTTATAATGGCTGTTTTATTTGTTGTATTCTTTATCTATTGCCTGCTAAGCGATAAGGTGGATAGAAAAGCAGGTATAGCGATGATTGTATTATATGCACTGTATCTGACATTTATTGTGCTTAGAGAATATTTTTGGTTTTAAGCAATTAAAAACACTAGCAAAGGCTAGTGTTTTATTTCTTTCTCTTTTTTTTGAGTTTTGGTGCTTTTTTGTAAACCGCTGAGCAATCGCTTTTGATGTAACTGTCGAGCATTTTGTCCCTGAGATAGGTGGTAATACGAAGTTTCTCATCGTTAACGTCATTTTCAGGATTGAATATTATTGGCTTTTCGATAAACATTTGCTTTTCTTGTTTTGAAATGAAAACAGGGTAGAATGAAATCTTTTTGCCAGTCTTTTGGTAGTAATATTTTCCAAGGTGTTCAAATCCTGTTTGGAATTTACCAACACCTGATTCTGTGTACCTTTCTTCAGGAAAAATTAGTACAGCAATACCTTTGTTTAAGGTTTCAACAGATTCTTGCATTGCTTTAATGTTTTCTCTTGGGTTTTCTCTTGAAACACGGATTGCTTTTGCGTGCTTCATTGTGAACACCATAAGGCCTCTGATTGATTTAACCGCTATCTTTTTGAACCACATAGGAAATTTTGGAAAATTGTTGTAAACGCTGAGTCCCA
>CAZFPH010000059.1:0-6582 GCA_964520955.1 uncultured Lachnospiraceae bacterium | reverse complement strand
AATTAAAAGACACTAATAGTTGAATTTTTGCTTTATTAGTGTTATTATAAACTTGTTTAGAAAATATTGCAATTATTTTTGACTAAGGGGGACACACATTTTGGCTCTTTGTGCGTATTCAAGCAAGCTTGCTTTGGACAGCTACACCGTTATTGACAACAATTTTTTGAATGAATTTTTGCCTAATGCAACTGGCGAAGATGTAAAGGTTTACCTTTTTGGTCTCACCCTTTGCTCAAATCCAGACTCTGAGGACAACACTCTTGAAACCCTTGCAAAAGTGCTTTCTATGACTGAGACTCAGGTGAAAAAATCATTTGAGTACTGGCAGGAAATGGGCATTGTTCAGATTGTTTCAAGAGACCCTTTTGAAATTAGGTACTTGCCTGTTAAGGCACATTCTGGCAGCAGTAAAATCAGAAACACCGGAAAGTATGCCGATTTTAACAAGCAGATGCAGGAGATTATTTCAGGCAGAATGCTTACACCTGTTGAGTTTAACGAATACTACACTTTAATTGAGTCTTATCACTTTGAGCCAGAGGCACTTCTTCTTATTGCTAAATACTGCACTCACAACAAAAACAATGCAATAAGCTGTGCATACATTTTGGCGGTTGCTCGTGATTTTGCAATCGAAAACCTCAAAACTTTCCAAGCCGTTGAACAAAAATTTATTGAGCAAGAAAAAGCTAGCGAAAGCATTGGTCAAATCTTGCTCGCACTTGGGCTTAAACGCAAAGCCGACATTGACGAACGCAATATGTTCTTAAAATGGACAAAGACTTATGACTTTAACCTTTCAGTAATTTTGTTTGTTGCAAAGTCGCTCAAAAAGCGTGGCGGTTTTAATGCACTCGACACACTTTTAACCAAGTATTTTGAAATGAAAATTATGTCGGTTCAGGAAATTGAGAACTATTCACAAACTCAGGACCAAATGTACGACACCGCAAAGTCTGTCTGCAAAGCTATCGGTCTTATTTACCAAGACTACAGCAATGTGGTGAGCACCTATATTGCGGAATGGTTCGGCAAAGGTTACGACACCCCTACCCTTGAATATATCGCTAACTATTGCTTCTTGCAGGCTGTTAGAACACTTGAGGGCGTGAACACAATCGTTCAAAAGTTTTACAAACTTGGACTTGTTTCGGTTAAAGCAATCGAGCAGTACATTGCTCAAATTCTTGCTAACGATAACGATATTAAAGAGGTTATCGACAAGGCAGGGCTTGTGCGTTCCGTTTCAAGTTACGACAGAGAAAACTACAAAACTTGGACAGAAAACTGGAACTATTCAAAGGAAGAAATCTTGCTTGTTGCCGGCTACTCTAAAGGCAAAGCAAACCCAATTTCTTACCTTAATAAAGTTATGGCAAACCTATACAACTCAAACATTAGGGGCGAAAAGAAAATTAAGGAACACCTAGAAAGCAGTCCTGCAGTTTACGAAAGTTCTACTGCAAGCAAAAAGCCAGACTTTGAAACTAGGAACTATTCATCAGAAGAGCTTAACGCTGTGTTTGACTCGCTCAGCGATGTTGAACTTTAGTTTTATTGCCCTTTTCACAAATTATCAAACAAAGGAGACGATATGGATTTAAAGAAAATACACAGCAGGCTTCAGGCGGAATTTAGAGCAAAAAAGATTAAAGCCGAAGCAACCGCTAATTACTACAACTTAAAACTTAATGCTGTGCCTGCATACCAAAAACTATGCACATTGGAGCGTGCACTAATTTTTGATATTGCAAAAAATAAATCCAACAAAATCTCTTGCAAAGAGCTTGAGGCAAACCTTGCAGAGGTTCAGGCTCAAAAGCAAGTAATTTTTAAAAAACTTGGTATAACCAAAAAGCACCTTACCCCAAAGTATAAATGTGAAATTTGCAAAGACACAGGAATGATTGGCGAGCAAATTTGTGCTTGCTATAGAAAACGCAGAAACGAGGAACTACTCGCTGAATGCGGTATGCAAAAAGATGCAATGGCAACATTTGAAAAGTTTGATACTGCTAATTTTGCCGACAAAGCTCAAGCAAAAAATTTGGAAACAATAAAAGATAAACTTGTGGATTGGGCAAATAGATACCCAAAGGTAAAAAAACTCAATATTATAATCCGTGGCACAACAGGCGTTGGAAAAACATTTTTAACTGAATGCCTTGCTAGTTACCTCATTTCAAAGGGTTACTCTGTGTGCTACCTCACCGCTTTTGAAGTGAATAACCTAATGCAGAAATATCACACAACATTCGATTCAAGCAAACAGACAATCCTTTCCCCACTCATTCATTCAGACTTTTTGTTTGTTGATGACCTTGGAACTGAACCAATGCTCAAAAACGTTACACTAAACTACTTGTACCTGATAATTTCCGAGCGTGAAAAACTCAAAAAACCAATCATTATCACAACAAATCTCACCCCAGAAACCCTTATGCACCGCTATGAAGAAAGAATTTATTCAAGACTATCAAATAACGCCATCTGTGCAAAATTCCACATCACCGGCGAAGATTTAAGAAGAAAATAAAGTTGCAAACTTTTGCAACCTTTTTTGTTTGTTTATAAATTTTTAATTACTTGTTCAAAATAATAGTATGAAAACAATAAAATGTTATGAAAATAAACTAATTTTATACAAAAAACACCAATATTTACTGCATTTTTGTTGACTTTACCTTTCGAAAGTGATTTAATTAAATTAGTAAATTGTAAATTTATTACTATTATTAGGAGGAAAAAATGGGATTTATTAATTTTGCAAGAAATGCTCAAATACGCAAAACTTTAGTTGCTATTACTGGTGCAGGGTTAAGTGCTGAGTCTCAGACACCAAGAATTTTAAGAAATGAAGATGGTTCGTTTAGTCTTGATATTACTGGACTTAAAGGTGCGGTTCCAAGTGTTAAAAATTTTGACAAACTTGCTACTAGATGGGAAAGCTTAAAATTTAGTGGACCAACAGCAAAAGTTGGTTCTGTTGAAATCAATTTGCTTGGTCATGAAGTAAGAGAAGAAAATTTAGCTGGTGAGTTGATATATGAACTTGTTTCAAAACCATCAACATTAGAAGTTCCAAGTGAACTTACCTTGGATGAGAAAACTGCTTACGAAAATGAAATGTTACACCACAAAAACGAACAAGAAGAAGAGGCTTATTATAGGGATTTAATCGTTGCTATGTTCCCTGCCTTAGACACAATTAGAGATGATACAAGGTTTGCTGAATTTATTTCAGATTTTGATTTCGAGTTAGATGAAAATAATAAATTGCAAGTTAAAAGCACATCTAGAAATCCAAATGTTTTCAAAGCTGTTTTGACGTCAATGAGAACACAACTTAGAACATCTGTAATGGCATACCAAAATTATGTTTCAAAATATTTTAGCAATATGGAACTATCTAATATTGGTAGCAATTTACACAAGGCTGTTGACACCGTTGTTAGAGAGTTCGCATTAGGAACATTGGAAATGTCAAGAAAAGCACGTGAGGAAAAACTCAACAAGGCTAGAACAACAGCACGTGAAGGTGAAGGAGCAACTAAATATCAAGCAAAAAGAGCTCTTGGTGAAGCAATTATTGAAAACCAATCAAAGAATTATGAAGCTGATGCCGTTGCAAGAACAGAAAAATTAATACAAGTTTTTAAAGGTAGAGATGAAAAATTCTTTGAAAAAAGAGTTAAAAAACTTGCAGATGAAAGCAGCACCAAAATCGATGCTTGGAATCGTTCAAAAGAAACTATGATTGAATTTATGGCTTCTGAATATGCAAAAGATTTCACAGAGGATCCACGAGAAAGTGTCCTTTTGAAAGGATTAAATGATTACCTAAAAAAGGCTGGCCTTGACTTAACAACACCAGAAAGCAAGGACCTTTTGGCTAAATGCAAAGCCATAATGTATTTGCAACCAAATCCTCTTGCTGCTCAATCTGAAAAAGAAGCATAGGTTCAAACATTTTACAAGAAAGGAGATTATTATGGAAAATAAAGAAGCTCTAGAACTTATTGTGGCTCAAAATAATGAAGCCGTTGAAGAAGATAAAAAGAATTAAATTAAAAATAAAAAAACAAAAGGAGAATATTTATGCCTACATTAACAAATGAGGATTTTTATCCACTAACCTATTCAAAATTAGAAAAAAAATTACAAGATGTTGACAAGCGTCTTAAAGACAAGAATGACAAGTCTGTAAAAAACCCAACTCTTAGAGAGACTTTAATTGCTAGCAAAGCTAGACTTGCCAAAGCACTAAAGACAATGGCTGACTATGTTGCTAATCAAAAAAGAGAACACGATAAATGGAAAACCGCCCATGATAAATGGGAAACCGCCCATGATAAATGGGAAAAGAAAGGTAGAGTTGGTGCTGAACCTGCTGAACCTAAAGATAAATCAGGCTATATCACCACTTGGAAAACAACTATGACCTATGGTCAAACCAGAAATCCTGTACAAAAGGTTTTTGGTGCAGCAGGTGATTTAGCCACAAAAGGAATGGATATTCTTGAGGACAAAAAAGGACTTATTGCAACAGTTGGCGTTTCAGCAGCAGTTATGGGTGTTGCAAAAACATATTTACCAAAACTTATGGCTGTGGAACTTGAGGAAGGAGTTAAATTTACAGTCGCTGGACAAGAAGTTATTGCCAACACAGTTGGCGAAGTAATAAAGAACTTCTTTTTAGCTAACCCTGCCCTAACAGCAGGTCTTGGAATTGCTGGTATTGCTGCAGTTGCAATTGCAATCCCTGCAATTAGAAGTAAAATTAGAAATTCTTCTGCTTACCAAGGTAAGATGCTTGCAAGAGAAGAAACAGCAAAATTGAAAGCAGATATCTTGGACCTTAACGAAGGACAGGAACATGACAAAATTATCGGATTCTATTCAACAAATGGTATGGAAATTGACGATAAAGGAAACGTTAAAGTTGATGAATCTCTTGTAAAAATCGCTGCTCAAGATGAAAAGATTTTGGAAGCTCTTGAAAAAGATTTAACATATAATGGTTCAAAAATGCCAGCTGAATCACGCGGAAAACTTGCCGCTCTTGTTAATGCAGCAAGAGCTGAAAGAGCTAAAATTGTTTCAGCAGCAACAAAAGCAGATAACCAAGCTAAATATGAATCTAAAGTTAATGTTGCTATGAATAAACAAGTTGTTGCTGCTCTTGCTTGCACAGATGAAACAAAAAAAGACAATTTGGAAATAGCTCAACAAGAATTTGTTACAGCACAAAAGGATGTTAAAGCAAAACAAGCTACTTACGATACAGCACTTAAGGCTTGGAAAGATGCAGGTAGCCTTGCTTCAGGCACAGAATTTGATGCTAAAAAAGCTGCTGAAGATGCCCTTAATGATGCAAAAACAACTCTTAATGGCAAAGTTGCCGCATTTAAAGGTGCCTTTGAAGCAATCACTGATGCTGCAGGCGAAGGTAAATTTGATAAATACAAATCACCTAAGAACTTGCAAAATCAATTTACTGATGCTGAACTCTGCAATCTTATTAATATGAAATTAGAAGAAAATTCATTAACAAGAACATAGGAGATTATTTAATGGATAATAATAAATTAGAACAATTAATCCTAAAAAAGTCTATACCAGATGATTTAGCTGAAAAGCTCGGACTTACACCAGAAGAAGCTATAGAATTTGATGAAGCTATGTCGCTTGTTGAAACTATAGAAATGCTTGAAAACGATGATATTGATAAACTTATTGAAAGATTCTATGCTGAAATCCCTGATGATTTTGATGCTGGATTGAAAAAGTTTATGGAACTTGCACAATCAGACCCTGCTTTTATAAGTAAAATTATAGCTATTCAACAAATCATACAGGCATCAGACGATACTCTTGAAATAGCACCTCCTCCAGTTGTGGAAAAAATTAATGTTAAAGAAATCAAAAATGAACAAACTTCAATTGAAAATGATGCATTGAAAGAGAAAATGAAGCCATTTTATGACTATATTTACGGAACAAATAATAAAAAATAAAAAAATAGGTTAGGTTTTCCCTAGCCTATTTTTTATTGCACAATATTTTCCCACCAAAAAAACCACCTAGATTTAGGTGGTTTTTATTTTTTTGTTATTTTGTATTATTTTTGCTGAATTTTTCGTGATTATTTATTCAGCATTTCCATCAATTGGTTCGTCGATAACGATTGGTTCTTCTTCGGTTTCGCCAGTGATGTCTTCAGCAACGGTATCGGCAATTGCAATACAGCTAACTGCGTCTCCTTCACGAAGTTTCATAACCTTTACACCAATGGTGTCACGAGTGATTTTTGAAATTGCGTTTGCAGGGGTTCTGATGATAATACCATTGTTTGCAATCATCATAACATCTTCATTTTCTGCAACTTGCTTAAGTCCTACAAGTTTGCCAGTCTTTTCATTAAAGATGCCAGCTTTTATACCCTTTCCGTTCCTATTTTGAATTTTATACTCAGAAACGTCAGAGCGTTTGCCGTAGCCGTTTTCAGTTATTGTTAAAATGTCGTAGCCTTCTTTGTAAACAAGCATATCAACAAGATAATCGCCTTTTGCAAGGTCA
>CAZFPH010000058.1:895-6594 GCA_964520955.1 uncultured Lachnospiraceae bacterium | reverse complement strand
GGACTTTTCAGTACCTCACAGCAAACCAATCATACGAAGCTTTGAAAATATTTAAGCATTCACAACTTGTGAGTGCTTTTTTAGTACTTAAAATTGATTTTTTTGATTATTTGTATTATAATCAAAACTATGAAAGAAAAAAGATATTATTATAATGGATATTTAGTTGAAAACACCAATATTTTATTGGAAGGAGAGGAATTTCATCACTTAACAAATGTTATGCGTGCACGAACTGGCGATAAAATTTGCTTATTCAATGGTGATGGTAACTTTTATTTTGCTGAAATAAACTCAATAAATAAAAAAAGTGCTGAAATCTATATTAACAGAAAAGAATCATCGCAAAACGAGCCTATAATCCATCTATCAGTGTTTCAGGCACTAGCAAAAGGCGATAAACTTAGTCTTATTATGCAAAAAATAACAGAACTTGGTGCAAGTGAACTCTGCTTGTTTGAAAGTGATTACTGTGACGTTAAAGCACACTCAAACAAACAAGAAAGAATGGACAGCATTTCAATTTCTGCATCAAAACAATGTGGAAGAGCCACCATTGTTGAATCAAAGGGTATATACAAAGTTAAAGAAATAGCAGAACTAATAAAAGATTACGACGCATTTTTTGTTGCATACGAAAATGAAGACGGCCACACTTTGGTTGACTCGCTCCTAGCAAACAAAAACAATCTTAAAAATGTTGCAATAATGATTGGTGCTGAGGGTGGTTTTTCTGAAAGTGAAATTCAACTTTTAAAAAACAGCGGTGCGGATATTGTTTCACTTGGCAAAAGAATACTTAGAACAGAAACCGCATCAATAGTTTGTGCTGGAACTATTATGCAAATTTTGGAAAATTAACAGGAGGGGATAAGATGAAATCAGTATCAATAATCACACTTGGTTGCAAAGTTAACCAAGTTGAAAGTGAACAAATTGCTGAAAAACTAGAGTTTTATGGATACAGTGTTTCTATGTGTCTTTGCGAGAGTGATATCTACATTATAAACACTTGTGCTGTTACCAATGAAGCTGAAAGAAAGTCTAGAAATATAATTACTAAAATTTTAAAGTTAAATAAAAATCCTGAAATTTATGTTTGCGGTTGCTCATCAAAAAACAATCCTGATAATTTCAAAAAGGGTGATTTTGTTAAATACATTATTGGAACGGAAAACAAAATTCAACTTGCGGATTTGATTGCTTCCGCCGACAACATTAACCTTACAGAAGACACCGCTTGCGAATACGAAGCTCGAGTATCCACAAGAACAAGAGCGGTTTTATGGGTTCAAAATGGTTGCAATAACTTTTGCACATATTGTCTCATACCATATCTGCGTGGCAGGGAAACAAGCTTTCCTCTTGAAAGTGTGAGAGCAGAAGTTAAAAGACTTGAAAAGCAGGCGAATGAAATTGTTGTAACAGGAATTAATCTTTCCGCTTATGGCAAAGACTTCGAAAAAAGCGATGGACTTATTGAGATAGCAAGACTTTTCAAAAATAGTCCTGCAAGATTTAGATTTAGCTCACTTGAAGTCAACGTTATAACAGACAAATTTTTAAACGAACTCGCAACATTTGAAAACTTTTGCGACCATTTCCATTTAAGTTTGCAGAGCGGTTCAAATAACACACTAAAAGCTATGAACAGACATTACACAAAAGAGCAATACCTTGAAAAAGTTAACCTCATTAGAAAGTATTTTCCAAATGCAGGAATAACCACTGATATTATTATAGGATTTCCAACTGAAACAGAAGAAGATTTTGAAGAGTCACTTGAGTTTGCTAAAACTGTAAATTTTTCTGAAATGCATATCTTTCCTTACTCAAAACGAAATGGCACAGTTGCCGAAAAATTAAAAAACATTACAACGAATATTCCTGAAAGAGTTAACAAAATGACAATCCAATCAATGGAAATGAAAAACGCATTTATTAGCAAAAATATTGGAAAAACACATCAAGTTATCATTGAAAATCAAAAAAATGATTATTATTTAGCACACACCAAAAACTTTATTCTTTGTTACATAAAGTCGGAAACACCTTTAGAGCCAAATTCATATCAAATGGTTACTATAACTAAAGTTTTCGAAGACGGTGCAGAGGCCGAAATTGTTCAAATGTAAAAAATCACAATATTTTATGTAAAAAATACAATATTAAGTAGATGAAATTACCGCACATCAAAAAAAGATAACTTTGTATAAAAAACATAATTAATTGCAATATTTTACATTTTAACTATTAATTTTAATCAAAAATTCTAAATTTTAAGGGGTTTTAACTATGGATAACAACTTCAATCATCAAACAACTAACAGACCAAAAAATACTGGTGCAAACCCACAAATTGCAAGGCAACAGGTTACTCAAATCAGAAGAACAAGCACTGTCACAGTTTCAACTGTTAGGCAAAGACAACAGCCTGAGTTTCAAGGTCAAAGAGTTTCACAAAATAGCAAAACCAACACTCTCGGTCAAGGTGATATTCAAACAACTTTTGTTCGGAAGTCAAACCAAGGCAAACCAATCAGTAAAAACGACTCTCAGTCTTACACTAAAAATGGTGGCTACGGAAGAAACAATAAGCCATCAAAGAAACCTAGCAAAACAGCTATTGCAATAATTTCATTAATTCTTGCTGGATTGTTAACTGTTAGCATTTTAGCTTCAATTCTTGACAAATCAAATGAATCTCCTAACACACCAAATTCTCCATCTGTATCTAGTTCACAAAACTACAATGGAGATAACTCGTCTTCTGATAACAATCAGCCAATATCTCCAGAAGATGAAATTAAGGTTGTTGAACTGGAGGACATCAATCCAACATTTGATTTTATAACTTGGAAAGGAACAAAACAGTTAACTATTGATGACGAGTCAATGAAACAAATCATTATCCTTGCAATGCGCGATGCTGTTGATTTTTACTACGACCTTGAAGCACCAAACTGTACATTTGTTATTGACGAAAAAACAGGTAAAGCAAAGTTTGATGAAAAAGGAAAAATTATCAGCACAACTGGCAAGGAAAATTTCTTAGACCCTAAGATGAACTGGCAGTACTATATGGGCAGACTTTATCAAGAGGTAAGTTTTGACCCAATGGTTGCATTCACAAACGATATTGGCAGGGGTGCAGATAACCCTCATGGAATTTTTGGTTCTATGCCAATCACTACTAATGATACACTTGCTGAGTACTTCCACAACATTTTTGGCGTAGACTATAATTTTTACGAACTCGATAGCGTTATCACTCAAAACGATATCGATAATCTCTATATTGATGCTGGTGCAAAAGATGTAATAAAACAAAAAATTTATAATATGGCTTTAAAGGTTACCCTAGACGATATACGAAAGCTTAAATCTATGACAAAAGGACACGAGGAACTTTATTTGCCATACAAAGATATGACAGCTGAAGAAATTATAAATAATAATAATATTGACCCAAGTTTGCATGATGAAATTTACGATATTGTTGCAGAACTCAAAATTTACGATGGAAAGTATTCACCAACACTTGCACTCGCTTGCATTAATGCTCTGCACTTATACGGTGATTTTGAAGATATGAAACTTCAAATGGCAAACGGCAAAATATTTAGCACTTATTTTTCAACCGATTATGTAAAAATCACTATGGGCAATCAGGACTTGGTTGAACAATTTGGCTTGCAATAATTGATTTATCGATTGACAAAAACATTTTTGTATGTTAAAATCTCGTTAGTTTATGGCAGAGGAGGTGAATTACAGATGACAACAGTTAAAGTTGGCGATAACGAAAGTTTGGATAGTGCTATCAAAAGATGGAAAAGAAAATGTCAAAAAGATGGCATCATCGGCGATATCAGAAAGAAAGAAGCTTATGTAAAACCTTCTATTGCAAAGAAGCTTAAGAGCGAAGCAGCTAGAAAGAGAGCTAGAAAAGGTTAATAACATAAAAAAATAACAGGCGTTTCGCCTGTTGTTTTTTTTATGCAAAATTATTACTCTTGAGCACTAAGTGTTGTTTTATTCTGAATTAAACTATATAAAATATCTAGTACCATAAGTGATAAAATGAAACACGAAAATATTGTAGGTCTATAGTCCGCATAAAAGGAAATGCTACCATTTAATCCAAATGAACCAATGAGCCCAACTGAAAGAATATATCCAATAATTAAAAATATTCGTTGCTTGCCTGAAAAGTTTTTGATAATTGCAAGAAATGTAAATATCGTAACAACGCAAGCATACAAACAAATAATGTATTTTAGTGTTGCATTACCAACAAGAATATTCGCATATGTGATAAACTCAAAATTAAGATTGTTTTGAGCCAGCCCAACTATTGTGTATATTACATAAAATAGTGGTTGAACTGCTAGAGGAATTATTGCAAATATTTTTGTGGTTTTTCCTTTGTTTGATTTAAACGCAATAATAACAATCAAAACACTAAATATTATATTTAATGCACAAGGTAGCAAGCTGTTTGCATTTGCAACAAACACAAGACCATAAGTTAATTTTTGAACAATATTATAATTTGCATACTCAGGAAAATATCTGATTTCTTGATTTGCTCTGTTTGAGTTCCCGGGCGATAGCAACATAAACACTATACCCAAAATTGCAATTAATGCCGAGATAATTATAATTGGTGAAATCTTTTTATTTTTTATGTAATGATACACCAACGCAATAACCATAAAAACAAACATTAGCACTGCACAAATTTCAACAAATGAAACAAACACAAAACTAAAAAACAGCAAAATCACTTCAAATGCATTCAATTTTTGATTATTAACAATCTTTTTTATGAAAATTAGTCCAAACATTAAAAAAGCAATAGGCCACGTATAGTTAACGCTTCCTGCATACAAACCAACTGAAACATAGTGATAGTATGGCAACAAACAGGTTACGACTACGGATAAAGTAATGCTTTTCTTATCAAAAAATCTATAAAAACTATAGGCTAGCAAAACATACATCAAGCTATCTAATATAGAAAACAAAACTCTGTTGTTTATTAAAAGAAACATTATAGCTTCAACAGACATTCTGCTTGTCCAGTTATTGTATCTGAAAACTAGATAATCGACAAGTGAGTCGTGTTGCTCAGGGAAAAATCTATAAAATGTAGCGTCATCACCATACATTCCTCTAACATTATAGACAATATGAACTATTATCATTGACACAAACAAAACAGAAAGCAAATATATAACTCTATGTTTCTTTAAATGATTTTTTAATTTTTCCATCACTCACTCCTGCTTTTTAGTATAGTTAATATTTTGTTTTTATCAAGCAATTTAAATTTTAAATTCTGTTTTATTAATTTTTTTGTCGAAGATTGTCTTATTTTGCGTGAAGCAACAACAATCTATTTTTGTGTGCTATTATCTTGTCACTTTTGTTTTATTGGAGGTAACAAAATGGCAAGTAGTGCATTAAAAATACTCGCACAAAAAGCAAAGAAACGATTAAGTACAGCAGGACAAAGTATCAATCACAGCGAAACCGAAAAATCAAAATCAGCATATCTTTCTCAGGCAAAATATGCAATTGTTGCTAGCAAACAGACTATCGAAGAAGACCCACTCTTTGAAAAGGTAAAGAAACTAATGTCAAAGGAAGAGGTGTTCAATCCTCTTGCTGAACTTACTCACAAGAGAAGACTT
>CAZFPH010000058.1:0-885 GCA_964520955.1 uncultured Lachnospiraceae bacterium | reverse complement strand
ATTTCCAAAAGATACAACGAAATTAAAGAATACTTTTTGTCACATACTGAAAATTTATAATGGTGCAATTTGCATCATTTTTTTCTTTGATAAAAAACACCCATTATGTTAAAATAAATTCGCAAAGGAAGAATTATGGAAAGTAGAATTTTAACTAACTTAAATGACGAACAAAGAGCACCTGCAAAACAAGTTGAAGGGGCAATTTTAGTCACAGCTGGAGCTGGCTCTGGAAAAACTCGAATGCTAACACACAGAATTGCCTATATGGTTGATGAACTCAGTATCAGTCCAAACAATATTTTAGCTATCACTTTCACAAACAAAGCAGCTAACGAAATGAAAGAAAGACTAACAAAAATGATTAGTGATATTGGCGATATGTGGGTCTGCACGTTCCACGCAATGTGTTCAAAAATCCTTAGATTTAATATTGATAAGCTTGGATACACAAAAAGTTTCTCAATTTATGGCGACACAGAAAAGGGCAGAGTTATTAAGCGAATTTTAGAAAATAAAAAGACTGAAATGAACGCAGAAACTTTTGCTTGGCATATTTCTAATGCTAAAAACAATCTTATGCCACCAGAAAAGTACGCTAGTTACATTCACGACAAGAAAAAGTGTGAGATTATAACAAGTGTTTATAAGGAATACGAAAACGAACTTTTTAAGTCTAATGCATTGGATTTTGACGACCTGCTTGTTAAAACTTATGAACTTTTGAAAAAATTTCCAGACGTTTTGGATTTTTACCAAAACAAATTTAAGTACATTCACGTTGACGAGTTTCAGGATACAAACACAAGTCAGTACGAACTCGTGAAACTGCTTGCAAACAAATATAAAAATGTATTTGCTGTTGGTGACGAGGACCAGTGCATA
>CAZFPH010000057.1:0-6690 GCA_964520955.1 uncultured Lachnospiraceae bacterium | reverse complement strand
ATAAGCAAAGTTTAAAAGTTAACAACTCTGTTAATAGTTGAAAATATCAGGGGTTACAAGGTTAATAAATTGTCAAAATTATTACATTTTTCGGCAAAGTTATTAAATGTTTTTAACACCTAAAAAAATATTTAAAAATTAATTTTTTATTGTTTTATAACTATTTTTAAAATGTTTTATTATTTCCTCATAACTGTTGCCATTTTGAGCAAGCTCTTCTGCTAAAGAAACATCAAATTCTTTGCCAAAACCAGAACCTTTTCCAAAAAAAGTAACCGAGCTAGACGACAAATTAATGCTGTCTATTTTGTTTGATTTGAGTTTTAGTTTATCTTCAATGTCTTGAATGGTTAATCTTTTGCCTGCAACAATAATTGCTGTCACCCTATTATCAGCGTTCTTTTCAAGTGAAATATCTTTAATTGAAGATACCGATTCATTTTTCTCGGCAAAAATTTCAAGTAATTTAGACTTTGAAACTGTGTGCTCCCAATTTTCATTTTTGTTGATAGAAATCTTATCTTTTATTTCATCTTCTTCAAACAGGTATTCGGTTTGGTTAACTAGTTCAAGTATATGTTGGTCAGGAATAGAGTATTCCTCAGTAGAGTAATTTTCTCCGTTTTTAATATTGGATTTTATTATCACAGCCAGGGCTTTTATTGTTTCGTCAGAATAGCTTTCATAATCCTCAATCTTGCAAATCTCAGATGCCACAGCCTGACTTTCGGAAACATTAGTTTTTTCTTCCTTGCCCGAGCAACCACAAAAACTAAAAATTAAACAACAAATAAATGTTACCAGAAAAAACTTCTTCATACA
Source organism: uncultured Lachnospiraceae bacterium (assembly GCA_964520955.1). GTDB lineage: Bacteria > Bacillota > Clostridia > Christensenellales > UBA1242 > RGIG1681. Next base: position 5,868 of record CAZFPH010000057.1, on the reverse strand, counting down.
AATAGTTTCTTTTTTTGATAATTTTTTTATTCATCAAAAAATCAAAAACAATAAAAATTATTTGAGTAAAAAAGATGTATATGTTAAAATGTTATTGTGTAACAAAAGGAGAACTATATATATTATGGTAAAAATCCCAACAGAATTAAAATCACTCGCACAAATATTCAAAGACAACGGCAAAGAACTTTATATTGTTGGCGGGTATGTTAGAGACGCATTCCTTGGTGTTCAAAGTGTGCTAAGAGACGATATCGACCTTTGCTCAAGTGTAACACCAAAAGAACTTAAGAAGATTCTAGAAGGTTCAAATTTTGAAGTTAAAAACTTAAACGAAAGTCTTGGAACAATGCTTATTTTTGGAAAGCGTAGGTACGAGTATGCAACCTTTAGAAAGGAAATTTATGAAACAGAGTCACACGTTCCTGATAAAATTGAGTTTATTAAAAGTTTAGAGGAAGACTCAAAAAGAAGAGATTTCAAAATAAATGCAATTTATTATAACATATTAGAGGGGACTTTCATCGACCCACTTGGCGGTCTTGACGATTTAAAGGAACAAAAAGTAACAACTGTTCGTGCACCAAAAATTGTATTTAATGATGACCCTGAAAGAATTTTAAGACTTGTTCGCTTTGCCTGTGCACTTGGGCTCAACATTCCAGAAGAAGAGTTTTATTATGCTCAGCAAAATGCTTATAAAGTCAAGTTTGTGTCAAAAAATAGATTAAAAAACGAATTTGAGAAACTCTTAACAGCTGACCAAATTTACCCAGAGCTTTTGTACACTCGTGATGCACACTTTAGGGCAATGGTTCTTCTTGGCGAGCTCGACCTTTGGAAGGTTATTTTGCCTGCAATGGAAGAGGTTAAAAAATCTAGCGTAACCGACAACAAGGGCGAAAGAATTTACGAACACGTGTTAAATTCTTTGAAAAACGCATCGCCAAAAATAAGGCTTGCTGTTCTTTTGCACGATGTGGGAAAAATTCGCACAATGGAACAAAGAAAGTCATTTTTTGGTTCAAAGGAAATTGTTGACTCGATTGTTGATAAAAACCTTGGCATTAATGGCCTTGGTTATTCAAAAAAAGAAGTAAAAAATATTATCCGAACAATTCACGGCTACGATTTTAATAACTGGTGTTTGGCTTCTAGAAAAACCATTAAAAAATTTATCTTCCAAAACTTTGAGGTTGTGGAAAATGTTATAGAAATCAAAAATGTTGTTAAAAATGAAAGCAGGAACTACATAAGAACAATCAGATCTGCCGAAATTTTAAGAAAAGTGTACAACGATATGATTAAAAATGGTTCACCATTCTATCTTGCAGATTTGCAGATTAAGGGTGACGATATAATTAAGCAAACACCAAACATAAATCTTGAAAATCTTGACGTATTGCTTGATAATATGCTTGAGGCTACCGCACTAAACCCAAAGAAAAATAACAAGCAGGATTTGCTTGAAATGGCAAAACGTATGATAAATTCAAAACGTGATTTTTATTTGGAAGAATGTTAATTTTATCGGTTTGCAGTTTTATTGTGTTGAACGTGCTTGTTTTTAGGTACTGCATAAAAAGGCAAGATTGTCGAATAATAATAAAAAATGTAAAATAAAAAATTTTGCACATAATAAGAGTATGAAAAGAAAATATTTTCTTTGTCTGCTCTTATTTTTGTTTTGCGGAATAATTTGTGTTTCGCTAAATTTTTACTGTTCGCAAAATAAAAGTTTTGCATTTGTCAAAAACGAGTTTCAAAAAAATATTGAGTATTGTAAAAGACGAAAATCTGAAGAAGAAACCTTTTCAAACAAAACAAGCAGGTCATACATTTTTAACATAAGCGGAAAAATTTTCAAGTTTCAAGAAAACGAAATTGTAAATTATAAAAAGCTCACAAAATCGCAAAAGGAAATTTTATTAAACGGGTCACAGGCGGTAAAGGTAAAGGAACTTATAAAGATGGGTTTTTCCAAAAAGGAAGCGATTAATTACATATTTCCTGAAACGATTTATATTGAACAAAAACTAACAAAATCCCTTGGAAGAGAAGAAAAAGAAGACTCCATAAAAGTCTTTAAAAATGAGTGTAAAATAAAAATTGAAAAAGGCGAAGAGGGTTACTTTTTAAACACTCAAAATTTTTATAATGAACTTTATGAAAAATTAATACAAGATGTGCGTCAAATAAAAATGTCGCTTGAACTTTCGCCTTACAAAAAAAAGAATATAGAAAAGGAGGACTTTGTTGAAAAAAGTTCGTTCACAACAAATTTTGAAACGAGTTCACCAGAACGAAAAAATAATATAAAAGTTGCTCTTGCAGGATTTGATGGTGTTATTTTGGAAGAGGGTGAAATTTTAAGTTTCAATAGTGTTACTGGGGAGCGTAATGAAAAAAATGGATACAAACAAGCTAAAATAATTTCAGGAGGAACATTTGTTTCGGGTTATGGAGGAGGAGTGTGCCAAGTTAGCACAACACTTTATAATGCGTGCCTTTTGGCAGGACTAGAGATTATTGAAGTTCACAGCCACAGCCTGCCAGTGAGCTACGTTGAGCCGTCTTTTGATGCAATGGTCAGCATTGGTTCTAGCGACCTTGTGTTTCGCAATAATTCTGGTGGCAAAATAATTATAACAACAAGTTCAAAAGGTGATAAGTGCCGTGTAAAAATTTTTGGAAAAAAGAACAAACATAAAATCACCAGAACCAGCGAAAAATTAAAAATCATTCCTGCAAAAGAGGATAGGGTGGAAAAAGACTACAAAAAATATAATCTTCCAGACCTTGAAATTGGCGAGGAAAAGAGACTTAGTTACCCTAAAGATGGTTTCTATTCAAACGGATACCTGAATTTTTACGACGAAAATGGAAATTTGGTTAAAACCGAAAAAATCCGAACCAGTAAATATAATCCAACAGAGGGTGTTGTTGTAAAACGAGAAAATTAGAAAAAATAACAATAAAATCATTGAAAAATAAGTCCTTTAGTGATATTATAAAAAAGTAAATTTTTTTATCGGAGGGTCTTATGTCAAAGATTTATGATTTTGCTAGCATAGAAAGTAAATGGCAAAAGATTTGGGAAAACAATAATACATATAGTGTAAAAAATCACGAACCAGGAAAAGAAAATGAATATATCTTAATTGAGTTTCCATACCCATCAGGTATTGGTCTTCACCTAGGTCATTGCAGGTCTTACACTGCAATTGATGCTGTTGCAAGAAAGAAAAGACTCTGTGGCAAAAATGTACTCTTTCCATTTGGAACAGATGCTTTTGGTTTAGAGGCTGAAAGAACAGCAATTCGTGAACATAAGCTTCCACAAGAAATTGTTGAAAGAAATATTGCAACATTCCACAAACAAATTAAAGGACTTGGTCTTTCATTTGACTGGTCAAGAACAATTAATTCTTGTGATGAAGATTATTACAAGTGGACACAATGGCAATTTATTCAATTCTTCAAAAAAGGTCTTGCAGAAAAGCAGGAAACCACAGTTAACTGGTGTCCAAACTGTGGTGTGTTATCTAACGAAGAAGTTGAAGATGGCACTTGCTGTCAATGTCATGCAGAAACAACACAAAAAGCAAAAGCTCAATGGGTTTTAAAAATGACAAAGTATGGCGAGCGTCTAGCAGATGATCTCGATAAAACCGAATATCTTGACCACATTAAACTCAGTCAACTTAACTGGATTGGAAAAAGTCAAGGTGTTGAAGTTGATTTTAAGATTAAACAAGGCGGCGAATTTTCAATCTTCACAACTTGCATTGAAACAATTTATGGTATAACATTTATGGTTCTTGCTCCTGAAAGTAAAATTGTTGATAGCTTAAAAGACAAAATCACAAACTGGGCAGATGTTGAGGCTTATAGAAAAGAAACTGCTAAAAAGAGCGAGTTTGACAGAACTGAAATGAACAAAGATAAGTCTGGTTGTAAACTTGAAGGCATCACAGCTATCAACCCAGTTAACGGCAGAGAAGTTGATGTTTACATTGGTGACTTCGTTCTTGCAGGCTATGGCACAGGTGCTGTTATGGCTGTTCCAAGCCACGACCAACGTGACTATGAATTTGCTGACAAATTTGGCATTGAAAAAATTCAAGTTATTGAAGGCGATGTTTCTGAAAAAGCTCTTGAAAAATATGACTATCTTGGCAAAGGCATTAAGCTTATGAACTCTGAAGAGTTCACAGGTCTTACTGTTGAAGAAGCAAAAGTTGCAATTACTGACAAACTTGTTAAAGAGGGCGTCGCAAGAACAAAACTTAATTTCAAAATGCGTGACTGGATTTTCTCAAGACAACGTTATTGGGGTGAACCAATTCCAATGGTTTACTGTGAAAAATGTGGTTGGAATCCTGTTCCAGAAGCTGAACTTCCAATCAAACTCCCACAAGTTGAATCTTATGAACCAACAAAAGATGGTGAAAGCCCACTTTCTGTTATTGATAGCTTCGTTAACACAATATGTCCTTGTTGTGGAGGAAAAGCAAAACGTGAAACCGACACAATGCCAGGTTGGGCAGGTTCTTCTTGGTATTTCTTAAGATATTGTGATCCACATAACGACAAAGAATTTGCAAGCAAAGAAGCACTTAAAGCATGGCTTCCAGTTGCTCTTTACAATGGTGGCAATGAACACACAACAAGACACCTTTTATACGCACGTTTCTGGGTTAAGGTTCTTTATGATCTTGATTTGGTTGAAGTTGATGAGCCATTCAAAAAACGTATTTCTCAGGGCCTTATATTAGGCAGTGACGGAAAGAAAATGAGTAAGAGTGCTGGAAACGGTATTGACCCAAGAATTATGGTTGAAAAATATGGTGCAGACTCACTTAGACTTTGGATGAGCTTCATTGGTGAATATTCAGAAAAAGCAACATGGAGTGAAGAAGGTCTCAAAGCCTGCAATAAACTCTTGAACAGAATTTGGAACTTGCAAGATATGGTTCAAGGAAATGGCGAAACTCCAGAACTTAAATTTGCTGTTAACTCAGCAATCAAAAAAGTTGACCAAGACACAGACAACACAAAATTCAACACAGCAATTTCTGCTATTATGATTTTGGTTAATGAAATCTACAAGGTTGGCAAACTTACAAATGATGAATACAAAAAACTTCTCATTTTGGTTAACCCATTTGCACCACACGTTGCAAATGAAATTTATGAAACAATGGGTTATGGCAAAGATATGGAAAATGAAACATGGCCAGTTGTTGATGAATCTGCTTTGGTTTTAGATGAAATTGAAATCCCTGTTCAAGTTAACGGAAAAATGCGTGGAACAATTAAGGTTTCTGCAGATGCGAGCCAAGACGAAATTTTGGAAACAGCAAAAGCAAGTGAAGAAATTTCAAAGCACCTTATTGGTGAAATTGTAAAAGTAATCTACGTTCCAAAGAAGATTTTGAATATTATTGTTAAATAAAAAAAGACCACAAATCGTGGTCTTTTTTATTGCAAAAATTATATTAGGTCATATCGAATTTAGGGAGGTCGGTTCTTCTAAGAGTTAAACAAGCAAGTTTTTGTGCAAAACCATAATCATTACCTTGAGACATATAAATATTAATAAAAGCTTTGAAAATTTCTTCATTGGTGAAAACCGTTGCAGTATCTGTTAAAGTTTCAAAATCTTTTTCATAAGGAGTGTTATAAATTCTGTCGGGAGTGGCTTGTGAAACAAATATCTCATTTTCATTTGTTGTTGCATAAATAGATAGGTTGTCAGGGTGCTCTTCAATGTATATTGAAACCATATCTAAAGAATTAACTCTGTTTTTTACTGCAAAAATAATATCTTCAAAAGAAAAACCTTGATTTAAAAGAACTCCCACT
>CAZFPH010000056.1:0-6709 GCA_964520955.1 uncultured Lachnospiraceae bacterium | reverse complement strand
GCTTGCCGTCATGGTATCGCAAGAGCTCTTGTTCTTTCAAATGAAACATTTAAAAAGACAATCAAAGACGCTGGTCTCTTAACTCGTGACCCAAGAATGAAAGAAAGAAAGAAATATGGTCTTAAGAAAGCTCGTAAAGCTCCACAATTTAGTAAGAGATAATATTTATTTATCAAATCAAAAACAAGATGCAATTTGCATCTTGTTTTTTTGTCAAATTTGTGTAAGTTTAGGCGTTATTGCTTTTGATATGAACTCAAAAAATTGTATAATGAAATCAGTTGGAGGATATTATGGATCTTAAGTACGAATTTTTTATTGCAGGCAGAACAAGAAACAAAGATTGCATTTTGAAAATTTGTGATTTATTTGATAAGTGTGGCGTTTCATATTATTGCTTTTTGAAAAATCAGGATACTTTTGGTAGTTTCGGTACGGAAGCCAAAAATATTGAAGAGAAAATGGAAGTTTTTGAGAACCTAGGTTTAAAATCTCCAGTTGTTTTGAATATTTTTGAGCAAGATTTAGCAAATGAAAAAGCCTCTAAAAATCTACTTCTAGTTTTGCCAGCGGGTAAATCTGGACATATTGAAGCGGGAATTGCTTATGGAATGGGCAAGAAGTGCTATGCAATTGGTGAGTTTGATGCAACAGATTCGCTTTATAATATTTTTGAGGAAATTTTTGAGAGCGAAAGCGAACTAGAGAACTTTTTGAAAAACTATAAAAACTAAAAATAAGAGAGAAGAATGAAAAACTATTTTGAAAATATAAATGATGAACTGAAAGAATATTTTAAGATTTTGTCGCCAGAAATTCCTGAATTTTTAGAGGATTATATCGATGTGCCTGAAATGGACAGGATTGCAAAAATTTCAATGTTTTGTGGCAAAGATTATGCCGAGGCATTTGGAACGAGATATTTTATTTCTAACCTTGACCACAGTGTGGGTGTTGCACTTATTATTTGGCATTTCACTCATGATAAAAAGCAAACAATAGCAGGGTTATATCACGATATTGCAACACCTGTTTTCAAGCACTGCATAGACTTTATGAATGGCGATGCTGAAAAACAAGAATCAACGGAAGAGAAAACACTTGAAATTATCAAAAACTCTAAAGAAATAATGAAACTCCTTGAGCGTGATAATATAAAAATAGAGGAAGTTGCTGATTACAAAATGTATCCAATTGCCGATAACAGCACGCCAAGACTTTCTGCTGATAGGTTTGAATACCATTTCACCTGTGGATTGTCGCTCAGCCCAGTTTTCACGATTGATGAAATTAAAGAGTTTTACAATGACGTTACTATTGCAAAAAACGAAGATGGCGTTGATGAACTTTGTTTTAAAGACATTGAAATTTGTGAAAGGTACACAAAAAAGGCTTCAATGCTTTGGCATTTGTGGGTTGACGAAAGAAACAACGTGTTTATGAACTTTTTGGGTGATGTCTGCAAAGCGATGTCTCAAAAAGGTTATTTGAATGTGAGTGATTTATACACGCTATCAGAGGCTGAAATTATCGAAAAAATAAGAAATTGCGAAGATGAGTATATTTCATCGAGATTTAAAGAGTTTCAAACCACAAGAAATGTGTTTGTGAGTCCTCTTGAACTAAAAGAAAGTTATTGTGTTAAAATGAAAGTAAAAAGGCGATACATAAATCCGCTCGTTATAACAAAAGAGGGTACAAAGAGAATTTATGACTTTTCAAGCGTTGCAAAAATTGCAATTGACAGCTATTTAGATAACCCATTTGATGGCTATGGCTGTTTAGATTTTGATTTTAAGGTTTAAAACTTCTGCTGTTTAACTAAAACACTAGTTAGACAGCAATTTTTATTGCCTAAAGATTAATATTTTGCTAAACTTTAGGTGTAATTGTTAAAATAGGAGATAGTATGAAGTTTTTTAATAATGGTTGGGACAATGCTCTTGAAGATGAGTTTGAAAAAGAGTATTTCAAAGACCTTTTGGTTAAAGTTGATGAAGAATACTCAAAATATAAAGTGTATCCACCAAAAGGTAAGATTTTTTCAGCACTAACACATTGTGACATTAACGATATTAAGGTGGTAATTTTGGGTCAGGACCCATATCACGAAGAGGGTCAAGCTCACGGAATGTGTTTTTCAGTGCTTCCAGGAGTTGACATTCCACCATCACTTAAAAATATATATAAAGAAATACAGGCTGAGTATGGTTACGAGCCACCAAACCACGGCTGTTTAGTTTCTTGGTCTAACCAAGGCGTTCTTCTTTTGAACACTACACTCACGGTTCGTGAGCACATGGCAAACTCTCACTCAAAATATGGCTGGCAAACTTTTACTGATAGAATTATTCAAGAAGTTAACAAACAAGACAAGCCTGTTGTATTCATTTTGTGGGGTGGAAATGCTAGAAGCAAAAAGGCGTTTATTAATACATCTAAGCACTTGGTTCTAGAATCTGCACACCCAAGTCCTCTTTCAGCTTATCAAGGATTTTTTGGTAACGGACACTTTAAAAAAGCTAATGAGTTTTTGAAATCAAATGGCAGAGAAGAAATTAACTGGAAAATTGAAAATATAAAGGAATAGTATGAAAAAAATATTGGTGTGGGTTTTATCTTTTATTATTTGCATAACAACGCTTATGCCAATTTTTGTTGCAAATAAATCAGATGATAGCAGGCAAACAAGTGCCGTTGAATTTGATGAAAGCACGCTCACGGAAATAGTAGATATCCTCGACATTAATGGAACAGGGTACACCACATCTCAGTTATCAAACACCGGCACTCCTTATGATAACAAAGCAGGGCAGGCAATGCCTGGTGTTATATTAACACCAAGTCAAGATGAATATAACCAATTTGATTTATATCAAAATGTAAACAATATTTCGCTGAGCAATGCAAAATCAATCTATGCTTGGGTATACATTCCAAACTCGTATTTAAAGGATTTATCAGTAACACTATACACCGCCTCAAACGGCAGTATTAGCTGGACAATCTCAAGCACCGAACTTTATAGCACGCTTGTCACAACTTTAATAAATGTGAATGTAGAAGGGTGGAAACTATTTGAGTTTAGCGTGTCAGATTCAAGTGCTATGTCTAACATAACATCTTTAAATTCCGCAGTTTTCACGCAATTTAAGATTAGTTATAAGTCTTCTATTACACCGTCAGAAAAGACGAGCCAAACACTGTCACTCTATCACATTTTTGTTGGTGATAGCTTTGCAGGAACAACAAGAGTAATAAAAAGTTTGAGTTATTACAACTATAAATTCAATGAAGAATTTTTGTCTAAAATTAAGAATAAATATTTGTATGACTCGTTAACAATTTCGTCACGTTCGGAAATTTTTGTAAACTTGTATGCAGGCAAAACGAACCTGCTCACAGAGTCGAACCTGTCTCAAACATTATATATTTACATTAAAAATGAAAATGGAAGCAATTATAATTTAAAACTAGGACAAACCTATGTTTTTGAGGAAGAGGGTTGGTACACAATCACTTTCAAAATTAGTGGACAAACGGATTCTTCAAACACTATTTCAAAATCTTTTTACATCGAAAAATTTAATGTCGGTTATTTAAAGAAAAGTTACAGCTTGGATAAAGGTAACAAGTTTGTGGTGACATTCGATATTGCACAAAATTTTATTGTTGAGGATAATATTGAAATCACTATAGGTGATAAAAACATACTTTCTGCAACATACTACGTTAATGATAACATTTGTTATATTACGCTCGAGGGTCTTAAAAAAGGAGATACAACATTAATGGTTTCAATGACCGGCAAAAGGGCGGACACTGAAGAGAGTAGCACTTACTCTTATTCAACAAATGTTGTTGTGTCAGATACCGGCAATAGTTTGCTTACTATGGTGATTTTGTGGTCTATATTTGGCATAATTTGTGGTGCTTTAGTGATATTTGTAATAATTTCATTTGTAAAAGCAAGAAGATTTGGTGTAAAATAATATCAAGGAAAAATAGGCATAGGAGGTGTTTTGATGAATTATCTTGATGATTACGAAAGTTCAAGTAACAGAAAAATACCTTATGATGATATTCCTATTTCAAGAAACAGCACATCTTCATCTAGAAGGTCGTCTTCATCATCGTCAAGGACGCCAGTTATGGTGAACAGGGTACTTGCTTGTTTGGTGGCTGTGCTATTTGTTATTAATATTGTTTTGTGTAGTGTTTCAATCTACTTTTTAAAGCACAGCAAAACAAAAGAAGTTAATGTTTTTTACAACAACATTAATGCCGATACCGAATCTTCAGCACTTGCAACATCAACTGCTTGGTGGAGCTCGGTGTGTGTAGCCGCAGGCGGTTCTGTTTCAACCAATGATTCAGAAAGTTTCTTCTCAAATGCAAGAAGTCGTGGCTCTGGCGTAATTTACAGAATTGCTGATGATAACAAAACTATTTACTTTATAACCTGCTATCACGTTGTTAGTGGTTATGAGGACAAGGTTTGGGTACTTCTTCCAAGTCAGCTTAAACCAATTGCGGTTGAGGTGGTATCTTATTCTTCTCATTATGACATTGCAGTTTTAAAGTATAAATCGTCAACAACTGCCGACGACATTCTCGAGGGTTGCACTCCAATCCAAGTTTATGACAGCACATACCTTTCTGTGGGCGATGATTCGTTTGCAGTGGGTAATCCACTTTCTAATGGATTTAGTGTAACAAAAGGCGTTATTTCAAGAATCAATACGCTTATAACAGTGGATAACAACAATTACTTATCTAGGGAAATCCAAACAGATGCAGCAATTAACCCAGGAAACTCTGGTGGTGGGCTCTTTAACGCGGAAGGCAAGTTTGTTGGATTAATTAACGCTAAACTTAATTCTTCAAAATCAGGAACAACAACAATTACCGTTGCAGGAACAGCCTATGCAATTCCAAGCACATTAGTTTGCAGTATTGCTGAAAGCATCATTTCAAACAGTGGAAAAGCCACTTATGTTAATCTTGGCGTTGAGTTTGAAAACGACCTCGATATGGGTGTAACACAAACAGAGGTTACATATCAGGGCAAAAACAAACTCATTCTTAAAAACTATGTAACAGTTAGTTCGGTTGTTGATAACTCTATTGCTTACCGCAAACTGCACGCGGGGGACATTATTGATTCAATTGAAATCACTGTGCTTGAGGGCGGAAAGGCTGTTCAAAAAATAATTGATATGTATAATATCTACACATTTGAAGACTATAGTTTTGCAATTGTTAGCGGAAGTGAAATGAAATTTAATATCAGAAGAAACGGAATAACTAGTACAACAGTGGTTATTAATGCTTCATCATTTAAACATATAGTGGGCGAATAGTTTATTAAATTCGTTGCAAAATCAAAAAGATTGTGATAATATAAATGTATTATGGAGGGGATTATGACAACAGTAGAAAAAGTTAAGGAAATTATTGCTAATCAATTATCTGTAAAGGTGGATACTTTAAAAGATGAAACAAACATCGCTGAAGAACTTGGTGCAGATTCTCTTGATGTAGTTGAAATTTTAATGTCTTTGGAAGATGAATTTGGTGTTTCTATACCAGACGAAGCTATCCCACAAATTAAGACAATTAAAGATATTGTTGAGTTTATTGACACTCACAAATAGTTTAAATTAAAAGAAGAGTAGCAATACTCTTTTTTTTGTGTATAAAATTTTAAATTGGTAATACAATATAAAAGTTAAAATTTTTAAAAGTTAACAAAAAAATCACAAAACTAGTTTACAAATTATTTGATTTGTTATACTATATGGGAAATATTACATTCTGAGGAGAATTGTATGGGTAAAAAATATATTAAATGTCCTAGATGTGAGCTTAATTATATTCTTGAGGGCGAAGATTATTGCCACGTATGCAAGTCTGAAATGAAGCATCACACAGAGCCAGATGAGGATTTGTTGGATTTTGACGATATGGAACTCTGTCCTGTCTGCGGTCAAAATTATATCAGAGAAGACCAAACTATGTGTGATGAATGTAGAGGAAAGTCAAAGGGTGATAGTTCATCAAAAGACTCAAATGCAAAGAATTGGGATTCAAATGAGTCAGAAGAGGATTCAAGAGTTTCTGCTGAGTCTGATATCGACCAAGATGACGAGTATAACTCTGGATTTAGCGATATTGACCCAACTGAAGAAGATGATATATACAAGTCAGATGACGACGACCTTCTTGGTTCAGATAAAGACGACCCAATTGATTTTGCTATTGATGATGAGACTGATATAGATGCCGGCTTTGAAGAAAGTGAAACACTTGATGACGACTTTGAAACCATTGAGGTTTCTGACGACCTTGACGATGAAGAAGAGGAAGAAGACGACGACTATGACTTTGAAGACGATATGCTTGGAAAGAAGAAATAATTTATAACAAATAAAACACCTGCTTTTGCAGGTGTTTTTTAATTGGTTGTGAGCTCGTTGATTACAACGTCTCCGCAAAGAACTTCGGTGTATGAGTAGCTTAGTGGACTTTTGCCTTCGCCAATGTTGACGGTGAAAATACTTGGGTACACATTTTCGATAATGCCTTGATATTTCTCAATTTTTCTTCTACCTTTGTTTATTTCCATTGAAATATTAGAGCCTTTTAGCCTTTCAATCTCTTCGATAACTGTAGAAACATTTGTGTTAACTTTTCTCATATACTTCTC
>CAZFPH010000055.1:0-6720 GCA_964520955.1 uncultured Lachnospiraceae bacterium | reverse complement strand
AACGCAAAAATATAATAAAAACATTGAAAAATGATATTAAAAATAGTAATTATTGCAATAATTTGCATTTTTATTTCTTCTTGCCTAAAAGTATATAATCAAGAATTATCAAACATTATTAGTGTTTGTGGTGGGGTTATAATATTTTTGCTATGCATTGATGAATTAAAAATTATTCTTGATTATCTAAATTCTTTATATGAGATATCGTCTATTAATTTTGACTTCATGTCTCAAGTTTTAAAAATTATCGGTGTGGGATATATAACCGAATTCACCGCAGACATTGCTGAAGATTTTAATAATAAAGTTATAGCATCAAAAGTGATACTGGGAGGTAAAGTGATTATATGTGCGATGTCTTTGCCAATCATAAAAGAATTACTTTATGTGTTATTGTCTTTGCTGTCTTAGCTTTATTTACTTTTGCTTCGTCTTCAAATTTTTTAGTTTGTAGCACTGCTTATGCTGAAGAGACTTCAGATGTTGAGAGAGAACTTGAAAATAATTTAAATGAAACCTTAGATAATATTGATTCTTCTCAGCTTGACGAATATCTTGATAGCGATATAGGACTGGAACTTTTTAATGTTTTTTCTTTTAAAGAGTTGGTGAGTCTTGTTCTTGATGGAGAATTATTTTCTGACTATAATTCGTTAATTGATATTATACTTTCAAGACTGAAAGAATACTTTTCTGCGGTTCTTAAAATTTTGATTGTTCTTTTAAGTTTAGTGTTGCTATACAAAGTGTTTAATAGTTTTTGCTCTGACAAGTATGATGATATTAAAAAAGTAGTGAAACTAATTTTTGTACTATCTATCGTATTGATATTAGTTTTTTTAATGAAAGACTTATCGGAAAATATAAAAGTCTCTATCAACAAAGTTTTTGGATTTTGTGAAATATTATTTCCAATATTGTTAAGCTTGGTTCTTTCGTCAGGTGCAACTGTATCTTATGCTTCATATAATTCTTTATCTGTTGTTTTACTTGGGACAGCATCTTATGTTTTTATGTATGTGCTTGTTCCGATTTCAGTTTCAATAATGGTTCTCGGTCTTGCTTGCTCTGTAAGTTCTAAAAATAATCTTGGTAAGGTTGCAGATATATTAAAAACAATTTTTAAGTATATTGTTATAGGAATAATTGGTGTCTTTGGTATTTTTTCGTCTATTTCAATTATTAGTTCAGGAATGAAAGATGGGCTGAGTTTAAGGCTTACCAAGTATGCTATTAAAAATTATGTCCCTGTGCTTGGTGGGTATATTTCTGATGGTTTTGATTTTATTAAAGGTTCATCTGTGATAATAAAAAATGCATTTGGTGTTTGTGGCGTTGTGGTTATATTTTTTATGGTTCTATCACCACTACTGACTTACATAACATACCTTTTAGCTTTTAAGATTTTGTCAGCAGTTGTTTCATTTTTGGGAGAAGAAAAGTTTGCAAATATTTTTGATGGAGTGTCGAAATCAGTGTCGTATTTTGTTGCTGTGCTACTTGGTGTATTTTTGATTTTTTTTGTGTTTATTTATATGATTATTCTTTCGGTTTCGGTGGTTTAATGATTTATGAATTTGTGAAATCTGTTTTAGTGCTTAGTGTTGTTTATGAACTTGTTGAATTATTATTTCCAACTAAAAAAATGAATATTGCCGTTAAGTCCTTTACACTAGTTATATTTTTGTATTCTATGTGTAGTTATTTATTTTTGTAAAAAGTGCAAAAAATGTTAAAAATGGAGAGAAAATGAAGAAAATATTCAATTTTATTCAAATAAAGGATAAAATCACAACTATGTATAAAAAGAATAAAAAAATGTTTGTGCCTGTACTTATTGCTATAATTGTGTTTGTTGCTGTGCTATGTTTTGGTTTTAGTTTAAAAAAAGACAGTTCAACATCTTCTGATAAAATCTCGGTTGATGGTGAAAATTATGCTGAAGCAATTGAACAAAAATTAGAAACTATGCTTTCAAAAATTTCCGGAGTAGAAGATATCTCTGTTTTTGTTATGACATCAGGTTCAACAAAAATTAACTATCTAACAGAGTCAACCGAAACGGAAACAACAAATGCATCAGGTTCGACAAAAACTACATCAACAAAGGTTGTTTATGAAAAAGTAGATGGAGAAACTTTGCCGATAATTGTTTCAAAATCTTACCCAGAAGTTGTGGGAGTTATGGTGGTTGTGAATGAGATTAGTGCCTCGACAAAACTTTCTATAAAAAATTCTATCTCGATTGTTCTAAATATTAGTGAGGATAGCATAAGTATTTTACAGGAGAGATAAAGGAGATAAATATGAAGATTGTTTATTTTAGGGAGGTAAATAAAATGTTGTCAAAAAAGAAAAAGTTATTTATTTTGTTCGGAATGGTTGCACTTTTGGTTGTCACTGGTTGCTTAAATATGTTCTTGTCTAGAGAAGATGAAAATCTGCAAACAACAAACTATAGTTCAACAAGCTTACTTTCAAGCTACAGGGCTAGTAAGATAGAGACAAGAAATTCAATGATTGAGCTCTACGATTCAATTATCGAAACATCAACTGATAAAAATCAAATCACTGAAACAAACGCTAAAATTTCTGAACTTGCTGGCAGAATGGAAGCTGAAACAGTTCTTGAGGGTATGATTATGGCATCAGGTTATGAAGATGCTGTTGTAACAAACTCAGATGGCTCGTATACTGTTATGGTTAAGTCTGATAATTTAACAGGTGATGACGTTGCAAAAATACTTAGTATTTTGGTTAAGGAAACAGGTGTTTCAGCAACAAATGTAAAGGTTCTCTCAGTTTAATTGTTGGGGCAATTGCTCCAACTTTTTTTTGAAATATAAATTGATTTAATTTATATTGTGTGATATAATCACAATAGATTAAACTAGGGAGAGTATGTATGGCTAAACGTGTAAAAATTGTAGTTTCTAATGAGGACGAGTTGAAAGATAATGTTACCTACAAAAAAAATGTTGTTATTAGTATTGTTTCGCTTGCAACACAAGAAATTAACGGCATTGCTTCAATCAGCAGAAAGTCTGTATCGGTTGTTAAAAGTGCACTTAGCAAAAATATTAATCGCGGAATTATTGTTAATTTTGACAATAACACCGCAATAATTGATGTTTTTGTTAATGTTAAGTTTGGTTATTCTGTTAAAGATGTTGCATTTAGAGTTCAAGAAAATATAAAGTCTAGCGTTGAATCTATGACTGAATACAAGGTTGGCTCGGTAAATGTACACGTTGTTGGTGTTACATTTAATGACGCCGGAAGTGATTTTGTAAGTTAAGTTTAGGGGTTTATGTTGGATAAGAATTTTGAGAAACTAGCAGAAGAAGCTTATGCTGAAATGGGAATTAGTCCTAAAGCCTTTTCTAAAGATGGAAAAGCTTTGGATATTTTTAGTTTGCTCAAAATAAAACCACGAGTAAATGAAGATAATAAAAGAGTGATAACACCTTATGAAATTCTAGGTGTGCCTCCACAATTTGATGACGAGGGTAATGAAATTCCTATTGTGTTTGCAATAAAAAATCCAATTTTTAAAGTTTCAAAAACCAAGGATTCATTTTTTCAGTTTATATACAAGCCTGATAAGGAAAAATCAGAAGATTCGGTAATTGATACCTTGAAATTTAATTATAAAAAAGCACTTTTTTCTGGCAATGACGCAGATGCTGAAATGTATTTCAAACTTTTGGACGAGGCTTCTGGAGGCAAAGCAAAAGAGATACTGGCAGATTTTTATAACTACACCAAGTTTTATAAGAAAATGAAAAAACAATTGTTGATTGATATATTTGCACACTTCTTTTTGATGTATGTTTCAAAAAAATCGACAGTAAAAAATGGAATCACTAAAAAAGGTAAGTTATTTAGGGCATACAAGCTCAAATCTCAGTCATTAGATAGTGAAGTCTATGAACTTGATAATGACATTTTTCCAACAGCAACCGAAGTAAATTCAGAACTCGCTATTATTTCTAGCATAAAAATAACAAAAATTGCTGACGATGAATTTGTCGATGTAAAAAATACTGAAACACCTGAAGAAGTGGTAAATCGCAAACACACGCCTCAATCACCAGTTGTAGAAACTGAAACCGTACTTAACGAAGCCGAATCAGAATCAAAAGGTATTTTTGAGCATATAAAATCACGAATAAATTTTAAGCGTGCTAACAGAAAAATGAGGCTTAGAGCACATCACTTATTTGCTCCAGCAGAACCTAAAAATTATACTCAAGAAGAGGAAGAATACATAAAGGGTGTTGAGGAAAAGGCAAACAACTTAGCTCAAACTGGGGCAAAAGAAGAATATAAAGTTTTAACATAAGGAAATTATTATGAGTAGAAGAAACGCAAGAGAAATTTCATTTAAATTAGTTTTTGAATATATGTTTAACCAAGTGGAAAATCAGGAAGCATTAGAGGAATACATTGCAGGGCTTGAAGCTGATGACATTGCATATGTAAAAGAAACATACTTTGGTGTGAGCAGTCATTATGACGAATTGGTTGCAAAAATCACAGAGCACACTGAGGGTTTTTCTGCTGATAGAATTTTTAAAGTTGACCTTGCAATATTGCTTCTAGCGGTATATGAAATAAGTTTCATATCAGAAATTCCTTTTAAAGTTAGTGTTGACGAGGCTATATCTTTAGCTAAAAAATACTCGACTGAAAAAAGTTCAAAATATATCAATGGAGTACTTTCAAAGTTTGCGAGGTAAAATATGAAAGTTTTAACTCTCACAATCAATCAGTTTAATACATTTGTAAAAAACATACTAGACGCTGAAGAGTTTTTATCCAACATTAGTGTTGTTGGTGAAGTTACTAATTTTAAGATGTCAGGCGGTCACGCCTACTTTGATTTGAAAGACGAAAATGCAATGCTTTCTTGCGTGAAGTTTGGTGCAGGTGACATCAGTTTAAAAAATGGTGATTATGTCACCGTTTATGGCAGGGTTAATTTTTACGTTAAGTCTGGAAGATTGAATTTTCTTGCTCAGAGGATTGAACAGGCAGGTATAGGCAATCTCTGGCAAAAGTTTTTGGAATTAAAAGATAAACTTGGAAAGGAAGGTTTTTTTGATGAAGATATAAAAAAGCCAATTCCAAGGTTTGCTAAGCGTATTGGCGTGGTGACCAGTGAGACTGGGGCGGTAATAAGAGACATTATAAATGTCACAAGGTCAAAAAATCCGTACACTGAT
Source organism: uncultured Lachnospiraceae bacterium (assembly GCA_964520955.1). GTDB lineage: Bacteria > Bacillota > Clostridia > Christensenellales > UBA1242 > RGIG1681. Next base: position 1,489 of record CAZFPH010000055.1, on the reverse strand, counting down.
ATTATTGTGTATCCATCTAAAGTTCAAGGTGTGGGTGCAGAAGACGAGATCTGTGAGGGTGTTAGATATTTCAATACAAGGTCAGATATTGATACAATAATTATCGCACGTGGTGGTGGTTCGCTAGAGGACTTGTCGCCATTTAACACTGAAAAAGTAGTAAAAGCAATTTATGCTTCAAACATTCCAATTATTTCTGCTGTTGGACACGAAACGGATTTTACTCTGTGTGACTTTGCGTCAGACCTAAGAGTTCCAACACCATCTGTTGCAGGAGAAGTTGCAGTGTTTAACTACTTTGAACAGGTGGATAATATTAAATCAGAAATAAAAATAATAAGCAGATTTATCGAAAGCAAAATTTCTGACCACAAGTCGGATTTAGCCGTTTTGGAAAATTCAATAATCGATAAATTAAAGCTTAAGCTTACTATTTCAGAAAACAGTGCAAAAGCTTTAATTCAAGAAATTGGCTCAAAAGTTGAAATGGTAAAAAAGCAAAAGCAAACAAGCGTTGACTTGGTATCAAGCGTTATCAGCAAACTTAATCCGCTTGAAATTTTGAAGAGTGGATATTCTGCTGTTGAGTTTTTCGGAAAAAGAGTATCAAAAGTTGAAGATGTTTCTATTGGCGATAGCATTGAGTTGTTTGTTAGCAACGGAAAGATTGTGGCAAAGGTAGAATCTAGTGAAAAGGTTGGGAAATAATATGAAGTTTGAAGAAGCATTTGAAAAATTAAACAAAATCAAAGACGAATTAGAAAATCCAGATATCACATTAGATAAAAGTTTGGAACTATATAAAGAAAGCATTGAGTATACAAAGATTTGTATGGATACCTTGAAAGATGCTGACGGAAAAATTTTAATAATAAAAAACGAAATTGATAAATTGATTGAAAAACCTTTAGACATAAGCGGAGACTAATATGCTTCAAAGTTTAACGATAAAAAACATTGCATTAATTGATAACCTTACCATAGACCTTGGTGAGGGTTTTAATGTGCTGACTGGCGAAACAGGTGCAGGCAAGTCACTTATTATTGACTCGCTCGCTCTTTTGCTTGGCGAAAAAGCTGATAAAAGTTTGATTTCTTACGGCACAAATTTTGCAAGTGTTGAAGCTGTTTTCACAACAAATCTTGAGCAAGTTCTAAGCAAAATGGAAGAATTAGGACTTGAGCGTGAAAACACAATCATAATTAGTAGAAAACTATCAATTGATGGAAAAAACGAGTGCAGGGTTAATGGTAAATCTTTTACACTTTCAATGCTAAAAGCCATAACAGCACCTTTAATGGATTTGCACGGACAATTTCAGCACCAAGAACTTTTGAAGGAAACTTGTCAGCTAAAGGTTCTTGATGACTTTGGCGGAACTGAAATCGGAAAAGCTAAACAAGAATTTAAAGATGTTTATTACAAATTAAAGTTAATAAACAAACAACTTTCAAGTTATAATTTTGATAGCCGTGATAGAGAAAAATT
>CAZFPH010000054.1:0-6724 GCA_964520955.1 uncultured Lachnospiraceae bacterium | reverse complement strand
TTGAGTCAACCTTAACTATTCTTTTGTTTTTATCGAGCGATGTATTGATAATTTTTACAATGTCTGGATATTGGTCAATGCCGAGGAAAATATCTACTTCAGGAAAATCTTCACGCATATTAGACGACCATTTTTGAGACATACACCCCGTTACTATAAGCCTTTGGCATCTAGCATTTGGGTCTTTTCTATATTCACTCATTTCATTAATTGCGTCACGTGATTCATTTCTAGCATTTTTGATAAATCCACAAGTATTAACAATCAAAATATCTGCATTGCTTGGGTCTGATGTGAATTTGTAACCAGCGTTAGATAGATAAGTGAGCATAACCTCAGTATCTACCCTGTTTTTGTCGCAACCAAGTGAAATGACACCAACGTTCATATTTTCACGGCGTTCTTTTTTATTTATAACGTCAACATTGGTGGTTTCGATAACTTCTTCGTTTTTGTTTTCTTTTTGAGTCATAAACTCTCCTTACTCCTCTATATTTTTAATTAAAACTTCAACTTCTTTAACTGAAATGCTAGGCACTTTTAAGTGCACAAGTTTTGAAGTATCTAGTGACGATAACAAAAATTCGTCGTCTGTTTCTAGGCACTCAGCAGTAGATTCGCCAAGCATTGAAAGTGATTCTTCATCGTCTGACATTTTAAATGACAATCTAGTTGGCAAATTGTAGTTAATATCGTCAGACTTAACCTTCATATTACCCACAATTATTAGGTATAAACCAACAACTCTACCAAGTTTTAAAATTTGATAAAGTATGGTGTTAATTTTATCTGAATCAGCTAGTTGCATTGATTTTGAGTAATTATTAAATACTGTGACAATGTATGGAAGTGGCTTCAAGTTGTCATTTTTTGAAATAATATTATATTGCTCAATACTTTTTACTCCTGCCGAAACAAGAATTTTATACCTTTCTTCTAACTCTTTTGAAATCTCGATAAGCGTATCAAGTATTTCTTTGTTGGTCTTTGCCAAGCGATTAAAGTACATATACGAACTTTTGTTGTATACCTGAAGTTTGCTATCTGCCTTTGAGTCGCAGATAACAAAATTGATATCTGATGTTGAATTCTTTAATATCAAACTCACCAAAATTGAGTGAACGGCAGAAAGTGCAACATTGTTTTCCTTAGCAAAAATTACCATATTGTAAAAATCTCTAAGGTTTCCATAATGGATTTTGCCAAGTTCGTCTTTTCCGAGAATATAAGACAAGTTATCCACGCTCTTAAACTCTTCGGTAGAGATAATATCCACAAAATCAATTGGCTCAATTTCAGGATAATAAATCTTTGGAGCTTGTTCAACAACAACTTCTTGCTCTTCCTCTTCTTGCTCACCAAGAATTCTGTCAAGCCTTTCTAGTTTTTTATAATCGTCTATAATTTGAAGTTCGTCGTCTTTTCTCTTTTCGTCGATTTCACGTTTTTCTTCTTCAGTTAAGTCAACAGGCTTCAAACCTTCCAAACTATCCATCAAACTATTAATTGCATCATAGTCGTCTTCTGCATCAGAAGAATAATTTTCTGCCATTTCAGCGTCGGCATTTTCTACCTCTTCTTCAGTTTGTTCGTTTTCTGCAACCCTAGCTCTGAGTTCTGCGATTTGTGCCTCAAGTTTTGCAATTTCGTCTTTATCGTCTAATTTTTCTTTTATGTCGGCTTCGGTTTCTGTTTCGTTAGATTCTTCTGAGCTTTCCATAGCTAAATCTTCTTCTGTATTTTCTTCAGAATTTGATTGCTCACTGTCAGAAATTTCAGCTATTTTATCAGCTATTTCAGCTTCTGTATCAGATATTTTTGTATCATCTTTATCTTCGTGATCAGAATTATAAGCGTTTTCAAATAAAATTACTTCACCTTCATCTTCGCCGATATTTTCAGCTTCTGTTGTTTCAGTCTCCTCAGTATCTTCAGCGATGGCGTTTGCAGGTTCAGAAACTATATTTTTGTTTGCCTCAACTTCAAAGTCTGAAAAATTATCATAAACACTGAAGTCAACATCTCCAGATATTTCAGAAAATTCACCAGAGCTAGTATTTTGACTTTCTTGCGTCTGTGGCTGTGGAACATCTTCCCCAACCGCTTCAACATTTATTGTCATTTCTGAATCGTTGGTATCAACAGATAAATCCACATCAACCGAGTTAGATAACTCGTCTTGACTTGTTGCAACAGGCTCTTCGCTTAAAGTTGTATTTGCATTATCAAACTCAGCAGTTGCAGTTTCCCCATTACTGCCATCTGCTGAATTTTCTGTAATTTCACCAAGCATTTGAAGAATTTCTAAAGCATCATCAGAAGTTCCGCTATCAGAAATATTTTCTACACTTTCTCCGCTAGAAAGCATTTCTTCCTCTAGATTATGAGAATCTTCTAATGCGTCTTGATTGATTTCTGTGGCGATTTGCTGAGCCTCTTCATTTGCCCTGTTTGGGTTGTAGTTATTATACATATTGGGGTCAGTTTCCACGCCTCGTTCTCTATCAAGTTCTTCTCTTGCTTTTCTGAGCTCGTCAATATCAACGTTACCTACATTCTTATCCAATGTCTTCACCTCGCTTAATCATTTAAACTATCGTATTCTTCACCAAAATCTTCTCTGAATTGTTCTGGTGTGATTAAAACTTTTCTGAGTTTTGAACCAGTTGATGGAGCGATATACCCCTTATCTTCCATTTGGTCAATAATTCTAGCAGCTCTTGAATAGCCAATAGCAAGTCTTCTTTGAAGGTATGATGTTGAAGCTCCGCCATTGAGCATTACAATTTTCACGGCCTTTTTAAAGTATCCATCAACGGTTTCTTTTGCACCGCCCGAATCTCCACTCATACCGCCAACTTCATCGTTCATTGGCTGTTCAGCATTAAAGCTCTTTTCTACCATTTCATCGAAATTTGCTTGGTTATATTTGATAACATAATCAATAATGTTTTTAATTTCATCATCACTTGCATAAGCAGCCTGAAGTCTTGGTGTTGAAGATGTTCCAGTAGGAGCAAAAATCATATCACCTTGACCAAGCAGTTTTTCAGCACCAACAGCATTGAGAATGGTTTTTGAGTCGATGCTTGACTGCAGACTGAATGCTATTCTTGATGGAATGTTGTTTTTGATAACACCTGAGATAATATCTACAGATGGTCTTTGTGTTGCAAGTATTAAATACATACCGCAGGCACGAGCAAGCTGAGTTATTCTTTGAATGCAAACTTCAGATTCTTTTTTGTTTGCAAGCATAATTTCTGCAAGCTCGTCGACAATAATCACAATGTATGGCATATGCTCAAACTGACCAGCCTTAACAAGATCGCTCTTGTTGTATGGCTCAATGTTGTTATAGCCAGCCTTGTTCATTATGTCGTAACGCCTATCCATTTCCTTAACACACCATTTCAACGCATTAATTGCCTTTTCAGCACCCATAACAACTTCTGGTGTTAAAAGGTGTGGAAGTCCATTATACCTATTAAATTCTACCTTTTTAGGGTCAATCATAATAAGTCTTAAATCATCTGGGCTATACTTGTAAATCAAGCTCAAAACAATGTTGTGAATGAATACAGATTTACCAGAACCAGTTGAACCTGCAATCAAAAGGTGAACCATTTTTGCCATACTCTTCACGATAATTTCACCAGAAATATCTTTTCCGATAGCAATTGGCAATGGGTCTTTTGAATTTAAAAACTCTGCACTTTCAAGCAATTCCCTTTCATAAACGCTTGTGAATGTGTCGTTTTCAAGTTCGATACCTACATAAGGACTACCAGGGATTGGTGCTTTTATTGTGATTGTTTTTGCAGCAAGTGCAGCGGCAATATCGTTTTCATAAGTTGGAATTTTTTTAACAGACACACCAAGTGGGACTGCAAGCTCATATCTAGTGATTTTTGGACCACGAACAATATTTTTAACTTTTGCTGGAATATTGAATGCGGCAAGCACACTTTCTAGTTGAGAAGACTTTCTATTCTGTTCTTCTGTGTAGTCACCAGTGTCTGGCTTTGGTGTTTTTAGCAAGTTTAATGGTGGTGGATTATATTTAATTCCAGGCATAGCCATATTAAAGCCATAAGGATTTTGCGATACAGGCTTATGTGGAATTGTTACGCTTTGTGGCACGCTGTTTGTCTGAGGTGCTGGAACAGGTTTTTCAACATAAGGCTTGACAGGCACAGGCTGTGGCTGTGGATTTTGATATGCTGGTTTGTTGCTTAAACTATCACCTGCAAATGCATTTGTGTTGGTTAAGTTTTGTCCAAACGAACTGCCACCAAAAACATTATCGCTAGCAATTGGCTTTGGATTTGTGAAGTTTTGCCTTTCAACAATCTTATTTGTTGAAACATCAAAATTCATACTGATATCTAGTTCAACGCCCTTTAAATCCTCATCTTCATCAAAGTCAAGAATTTTTGAAATATCGTCGTCATAGCTGTTTGTGCCAAAACTAGAAGTGGTGCTATCAATATTATTTGAAAGATTGATATTTGAACTAGAAAGAGCACTTAATTCATTGCTAAACTCGTCTTCAGGCTCACAACCAAAAGATGGAAGCGGTGCTTCTTGAGTGCTTGTATTTTCAGCACTTACATTGGTTGTGCCATAAGTTGCTGACATAAAATCCCTTGCACCTGCATAAGGGTCGCTTGAATAAATATCCGGCAATGGATTTTGTGAATAAAACCCGCTAGAAAACTCGTTTCTTGTTTGAGTTTCTTGAGATTGCTCATAGTTTGTATAAGATTCGTAACCAACATTTTGTGAATCAGTCACTTCACCAATAACGTCAGATTCTGTATATTTTACTATATTTTCGGTGTTATAGATTGTTTCATTTTCAGTGGCAACAATTTCATCAACAACGTCGTTTGATGTGTAATTTATCTCGCTGAATGAGTACTCAGGAGTATTATCATTAGTTATATTTTTATCACTGTTATTAACTTTATTTCTTACTCTTCTATCCCTGATTTTTCTGACATTTTTGCTCTCGTACTTTCCATAGAAATTGTAATCCACCAAAAGTCCGATAAAAAGTGTTGCAAGAATTACAAATACTATAATCACACCCATTGAACCGAGCATCATTGAAAGCAATCCACAGAAAATAGAACCAAAGCTTCCAATAAGTGTGATTTTGTCATAAGACATTGCAAGGTATGTTTTTAGGCTAGAAAAACTGACAATAAGGTTGAGTTGTTTGAATGTTGCAATTGAATGGATTGTGAAAAGCAAGCTGATTAAAATAATCCAAGCATAGATAGTTGTTTTTTTATTTCTAGTATAGCTAAGACCCAAAATTTTTGCAACGCAAAATAGTATCAAAAGCAAAAGCAATGGGAATGTTACAACACCAAAAGTTCCAACGATAATATTGCCAATTGGAAGAACTGCTTTCATACACGAAAAAATAAACATCAAAGAAAAGATTATAAGGAAGATAACCCCCATAACCTTTCTACTATCTACTCCGCCTCTATAATTTTTTGCTTCCAATTCATTCTCCCATTTTATTCTTCAACTTGAGCAAGCAAGTCTTCATAATCCAAATTAATATCGTGTCCTAAATAAACAATAACCATTTTATTAAAGTCTAGTATTGTTTTTAAAAGTTTGTTAGCGTCTTTGCTTGTAAGCACTTCAATCTTCATTCTTTCAGAATTTTCACTGAAAGTTTGTTTTGTGAGTGCAACCTGTTTTGCAGAAATAAGTGCATTTTCGAGCACATTATCATAAGTGTTTATGAAATTTGTAACAAAAACGCGTTTTTCTGTTTCAAATTCTTCACTTGAAATTGCCCTTTGCTTGATATCTTTGTTAAGAGCATCTAAGAAGTTATACAAATGGTCTTCGGCAAAATCATAGTCTGCCATAAGCTCAAATGTGATATTACCATTGTTTGAATAATACTTTGTTTTTATTTTTGTATCAAAGTAATAGTTTTGGTTTGAAAGTGCAAGCTTTAAGTGATTGATAAGAATTGGTTTTACAATCTCAATAATATACTTTTCCTTATCTTTGAATGACACTGTTGGGAAAGAAAGCGAAATTCTTGTTTGATTAAGTCTTTTAACTCTTCCCTTGCAAGAACCCTCAAAATCGTCAATATGTGAAACATACTTAAGTTTTTTGTACTCAATTTCATTATCTTTCATTCTGTCAAAGAAATGCAACTTAACAAGGTCGTAGATTTCCTCTTGAGCAACATCGCCAACAACAGAAATAATCGTGTTTCTTGGAGTGAATACTTTTTCCAAAAAGTCTTTTGCATCAAGTGACCTAAATCTTGAAACTGTTATATTTGTTCCTGATTTTGGGTTAGCAAGTCCAGTTCTATAATAAAGTGTTGAATTGATAAGTTTGTCAATAATGTATTGTGGATTTTCTGAGAACAACGCAACCTGAGACAAAAGTTGTTTTCTAACCTTTTCACCATTTTCAAGTGAGAATGTCGTGTCAAAAGCAATTTCAGACAAAAGTTCAATTGCCTCTGGAATACTTTCTCTTGGGCACAAAGCACTTATAGTTATGCTTTCTTTTGAATTATGAGGTGTTAAGATTATACCCTTAGATTTTGCATAAGAAAGCAATGCCTCACGTGTTGAGTGCTTTTTTGTTCCCATAAACATAATTTTTGTAAGATAATCACTAATACCACTTTGATAATTCTTTTCAGACTGCGTTCCACCAGCAATATGCA
>CAZFPH010000053.1:0-6898 GCA_964520955.1 uncultured Lachnospiraceae bacterium | reverse complement strand
CCTTTAGTCTCTTATTTTCATCAAGTTCAAGGGCTTTGAGCTGATTTAAAATGTGGTCAACATCGGAAGTTTTAAGCAAATAACCATCATCTTTATCAAGTGGATACTTTGTATAAATTCTGTCCATACGAGACAAATCTTCAAAATAATTGCCATTGCCAATCAAAACATACTCTGGTTCAATTGTCTTTATCCATTCAAAATCTGAAAGCTGAGATGAAATATACTTTGAAACCTTTTCAAGTGCATCTTCCTTGCCAAGCTTTTTTAATGGATACATATCAATCAAAGTCTTAGGACCAACAGGTATATAAGCCTGATTTAGAATATTTCTTCTGTTGTAATGAATAAGATGAATATTATCTGCACCAATGTTAACAATGATGCCCTTTGGAATATCATAACTATTCATAATACCAGTATAGATTGCTGAATTTTGCTCTTCTGGTGTAAGCATAGAAAACCTAAAACCACAAGTAACAAACACTTCATCAAAAAAGCTATAAATGTTCATTGGTTTAGTATCTTTTATAAAACTTGCAATAGCAATGGTTTTAGTAACTGCAAACATATCACAAATTTTCCTAAAATTCTTGAGCGTACTAATTATAGACATTATTTGATTTTTTTTCAAGAAATGGTCATCGTCCATTTCAAGACCGAACTTGATAGGCTCAACTTCAACATCACAAATTGAAAAGTAATTATCTTGCTCAACATTAGCAATAACTAATTTGGCAGAATATGTTTCAACAACAACTACAGCTATTTTATCCACGTATATTCTCCTACCTTATATTTATAGTTTAATTATAGCATAATCAAAGTTAAATGTATATGAATATAAAGATTTCTTCTATTGGTAAATAAATTATATTAAAAAGTTATAACTTAAAAAAACAAAGTCTTTTTGTTTGACATCTTGCAAAAAATTTCCGTCTAAATTCTGGAAATTACGTGATTTGGACAAGACGCAACGCACTTACCACACTTGATACATTTTTCTTTATCAATTTGAGGAATACCACCAACCATTTTTATCGCACCACTTGGGCACGCAACCACACAGGCTTCACAGTGAATACAAGAAACTATACAATTTCTACTAACCAATGAGTCGTTTGTAGAGTTTTTGCAGACAACCTCAACAAATTTATTTGAAGGTATTAATGAAATAAGTTTGTTTGGGCAAACGTCAACACATTCTCCACAACCAACGCACTTAGTTTTATCAACTATCGCACAACCTTTTTTTGAAATCGTAATCGCACCATAAACGCAAGACTTAACACAATCACCACAACCAAGGCACGCTACTGGACAGAATTTATCCCCACTATGTTGAAGGTTTTTACTAGAACAAGTCTGGTCACCAACATACTCAAATTTTGGCTTGCAGTCACAACCGCCTTTGCATCTAACAAAAGCAACAACGTCAAAGTGAGCTTTTCTTTGTTTTTTTACAATTTTACGACATCTCAAATAGTTTTTACCAACTAAGTATGGGCAGTTAGAAATTGTTGTATTTCCCTTTTCAACATCTTCAGCAAATTCAATGCAAGAGACTCTTCCGCAAAGACCACAATCAATATTAGGTAATAGTTCTCTAATAACCTCGGAAGTCTTGTTAAGATTTTTGTTCTTACTAGAAACAACCACAATAATAATTGTGACAAGCAAAATAATAAAAACCGAAATTGCATACAAAACAATTTTTAACATAAATTCCTCCCACTAAACCAACAAACTAGCATAATACAAAATAACAGACATTATTGCAAATAAGAAAAGTCTGCTAGACACATTTCTAAAGTTCTTATCAAGATAAGACCTGTTAATTCCGCCCACAAAAAATCCAATAAAAACGTTCATTACAATTATAACAATAATAACCGCTAAAACGCTCATAATAAACTCTACTATCGGCAAAGACATATTAAGTGTGAATATTACTGAAAGCGTAAATGCAACGTCCATTGCATACGAAAATGAGTTGTCATAAATATAAACTTTAAAACTTGATATTTTTTTCCAAATGCTAGAAATTATGATATTGTAAACACAAACAATAAATACTGTTACGCTCACACTTACAAAATACAAATCAAATTTTGAATAGACATAATTATAAAGCACGTACGAAATTGCCGAACACAAAACAATACCCAGCATTAAAAACAATGCACTAATATATCTAAAAGATCTGTATGACTTTTCTCTTTGGAATTGCAAAACTCCTGAACCATTTCCAACGACTATGTTGCTTTTCAATCCATAAAGAGCCAAATAGGATAAAAATGTATTAAACATCATTGCCCTCCTTTCTTTCCTGGTCAATAGCCTGTTCTATCTTAGCTTCTTTAGAAACTTTAAATTTCTTGTTTTTCTTTCTTTTCTTATTTTTTTCTTGTGATTCAGGTAAAGTCTCTTCTCCAACCTCTTCTTCTATAACAACATCTTCGTTTTCTTTTTCTTTCTGGATAATTTCGGCTGCAACATCATCACTGATAACATTTTTCTGAACATCGCTTGCAAGCAATTTTTTTCTTCTTAAGGTATCATATTGATACTTTTTCTCATTTCTAATTTTTTTCTTGAATTTTGCATACACAATTTGCTTTTCGTTTAATTTCTTTAAAATTATTCGGTAAACAAGCTCTGCGATTGCTGAAATAATACCAAGTAAAATAAAATCGAATGTAATAGTTTCAAAGAACTCAAAACCAGAATATTTAAACAACTGCTTATTGTAAATTGTTCCAAACGCCAAAAATTCTTTGATTATGGCAAAACCAATCAAAAACAAACCGAACGCCAACGCAGACCTTAGCACTTTAACAAAGTAGTTATCTACCAAAGCTTTTGTTTCAACATAACTAGTATCCGTTGAAAGCACAATTGTAGAAATTACCACAAAGTAATAATTGTTAGAAACCGTTAAATTTAAAAACGCATACTCTTCAATCAAAAAGTTAATCATTGTGATAATGAATGTTGAAAGTATTGCTGTTATAAATATCTTAACAGAATTGCTTAAGTACTTGTTAAACACATAGCAAATAAAAGCAGATAATAAATAACAAATTGCAGTAGCAACAGCAAAGTATAATGCATACTCAACAGTGTTAACAATCAAAAACAAAGGACAAATTGCAAGCATTACAATTTGAATATAACTTAACTCAATATTAACTCTTATATGCATTTCTCAAACCTCCAAAAGCTAATGGTTTAGCAACAAGATACCTATCCATAAATGGAACTAAAAGATTAACAACAAGAGCCACAGCAAAAACAGAGTTCTCACCAAGAAGTCCTGTATTCCAAACAAGCAAAGATAACGCACCAAATAAGCAAGAATAGATAATTTTGCCTATCTGAGTGTTTGGTGATGTGTTAGGGTCTGTCATCATAAACACGCTAACAAAAAGGAATGAGCCTGAACAAATGCTCATTATTGTTGATTCTAATCCATTTAAAATCAATCCTAAAACAAAGTAAGTTAAAACTGAAAGAAGCGGAATTTTGAAATCAATAACACTTGTGTAAACCAGCACAACGTAGCAAATAACAAGGATTATCACGCAGGTTGTACCAACCCCACCAACTGCTTTACCTGTAAGCAAGTTAAAAATAGAATTTGTTCCACCCTCTGTCAGTGAAACATATAAATCGCCATTAATTTGAATTCGATAAAACTCGGTTGCAACCGAAGATGAGAGCAATCCAACAAAGCATCTTCCAACAAGTGCAGGATTGAAGTGGTTTCTACCTATTCCACCAAAAGCCATTTTTGTTATAAATGAAGAAACAAAACCAGCTGCAATAACATAATAAAATGGTATGTTGTATGGCATAGTTAAAGCTAAAATCATTCCCGTAACAAAGAACGAAAAATTATCAACCATAAATTTCTTTTTTTGTATCAAGTTAAATAAACATTCAGATATCAAACAAGATGCCACACCTGAAAGCAATATCGCTAAACAATAAAAACCAAAATTAACAACACCAAAAACAGCAGGAACAACAAGTGCGACAGAAACATACAAAAACATTTTGTTAATGTCATTTCCGCTATGCACATAAGGTGCACTTGAAACTATAAATTTTTCCATTACTGAGCCCCCCTGTTCTTTTTATCATAAAATTTAGCCGCTTTAATTCTCTGGGTTAAGAAACGCTTAGACGGACAAACATAAGAGCAACAGCCACAATCAATGCAAGAATGAACATTCATTTTGTAAACCTGATCGTACTGCTCTGTTAAGTAATATTCATCAATAAGTTTTGGGTTTAATTTTGCTGGACAAACAGAAGTACACTTTCCACAGGAAATACAAGGATGCTCTTTTTTAACATCCAAAACATCAAACTTGTTTAGCACCAAAGTATTTGTCATAAGTGAAATTGAAATATCTTTGTTGTACTGAGCGTCACCACTTAAAACATTTCCGTCTATAAGCCTAACGCCAGCCTGCTCATCTTCTACACCAACAAAGTTTAAAATCTTTTCATAAGATGTTCCATTTGGAATTATGTAGTTACCCTTTCTGACAATGTTATCACCATCAATTGTAACAATCTTTGACGTTACTGGTCTGCCAAACTCAACTGCTTTACAAAAGTCATAGCAAGACTCGGCAGACTCAATTGTTATACCTGCATCAAGGAATGAATTTTTTGGAGTGATTTTTTTCTTGCAAACTTTTTTTGCAACCATATAAGGATTGTCAAAAGGATATCTATTTGGAATGAACTTAATTTTGAAATCGTAATTCTTCTTTGTTTCCAAAATATGTTTTTTGAGTTTATTTGCAAGTTTATAATTTGCCTCAGTAAAAACAAAGGTTACATATTGTGCAGTGGTCATATTCATAAAATATTTTGCACCATTAACAACCTCTTCCATCTTTTGTTCGGCAAGTGTTTGGTTAATTGTATTGTTTGGGTCTGTGCTATCCATCATAATCAACACTGTTCTATAAGACCTTGCACCAACAAAAGCATATTTTAAGTACGCAGGCATTTTTGAAATAGTGTCAATAACACCAGCATCTTTCAGCCTTGTAACCAAACTTGCATCGTTAACAAATTCCATTTCTGGCAAATTTTCAACTTCATTCTTTTCATCGTTCATTATCAAAATGTGTTTGCAAATTTCACCAAAAGAATTCATTCTATCAAAAACGTTTAAAACCTTGCCACTTATTGGCGAATAGATATTAATACCAAACTTGCCGACAGGAGAAGCGATAAGTGTGCCTTGTTTAACCGCGTCTCCAATATGAACAACAGACTCAGATTCAGCAATACCTTTAAGTTTTAAAGGAACATTACAAAAATCGACTGCACCCATAGTTGCAATCTCAACGCCATTTGTCGTCTTTTTTGTTGCTGGATAAATACCTCTTAAATTAAATAATCCCACAATAAACCTCACATAATTATACATAATTATATTATCAAAAATTAGGTCTATTGTAAAACAAAAATAGCCTCTTTAAATAAATTAACTCTTTTTCTTTTTCATTGAAATTATCGTCATAATTAAATAAAAAATTCCAATACCAATCACAAAACAAGCAAATAAAATACTAAGCAAATTTGAATTGATTTTCAACGCAAAAATACTGCCAATTGAAGCTATTATTGAAGCAGGTATTGCAATGCAAATTAATGCTTTTATATTGATGAGTTTATTCTTAAAATAAATAACCACGCAAATAATTGCGAGCACAATAAAACAAAGTACATTTGTCGACTGACAAATAACTTGGTCGATATTAAAAATAATGCTGAGGAGCGGTATTAAAAAAGTGCCACCACCCATACCCATTCCAGCAAAAATACCTGAAAATATTGAGATAAGTATAAAAAAGAAAAATCGCATTTTTTACCTATATTTTATTGTTTCGACATATTATTTTAATATTTTTTAATGTTTTTTGCGTTTTTTACAAAACAATCATTAAAACTCCAGCACCAATCAATACAAAAGAAAATATCAAATCTATAATTTTGTTTTTTAATTTTTTAAGCAGTTTAGTTCCAATCAAACTTCCTACCACACTACCAATTGCACAATATAAAAATATTCTATAATCAACCTGTTTTTTCGCAATATACAAAATCGAACTTGCTATACACATAAAAAGCACACAGGCAAGCGTAGTTGCGTGAGATACTTTTGAATCTTCTTTTAACGAGTATTTTATCATTGGCACAAGTAAAAGCCCTCCGCCTGCACCAAAAAAACCATTAATGAACCCCGCAACTATCCCAACGCCCACAAGTTTTAATCCATCTAAAAATTTAATTTTTTTTCTTTTATCCACATAATTAGTATTCTTAATTTTGTCAATAATTATAAGTAGCATTTATGAGCCCAAAAAAAACGACAATAATCTTTGCTTTTCAGCCCAAATATTATTGGATTATTTTTAAATAAAAGGTTGATTTTTTCTCGAAAATATACTAAACTTAGTGTGTTATTTTATATCAAATTTTAGGGACGGGATTATGAACAGTTTAAAAAAATCATTTAACAAAAATAAAAAATCAGTTTTCAGTTTAGTGGTTGCATTAATTTTAATGCTTACTTTTAACTATGCTCCACTCACACTTATTGCTGAACAAATCAGGACTGCTAATGCTTACAAAGCAACCTCAACACAGTCTTATTATTCAACATCATCTTCAACATCTGAAACTAATATTGGCTCTGCAAATTACCCTTCAGCATTAAAGGATTATTTTTCAAACAGTAGCAATAGTTTCAATATCGAAACATATTACTCAACAAGATATCTTGATATCTATGCTGGAAAAGTTGACGCATACCTCAAAAGTGTTACAGAAAACAATTATGGCTCAGCATACAGCGACTTTTTGGATT
>CAZFPH010000052.1:0-7167 GCA_964520955.1 uncultured Lachnospiraceae bacterium | reverse complement strand
AGCAGGGATATTTGAGAAATATCAAATCGATTTCCGATATTGGTTCAGGAACTGGAGCTGGTTATTTTGCACTCAAAGAAGTGTTTGGCGATGTTGACTTTAAACTTTTTGAGCGTGACAAGTTTATGATTGAAACATTTAATAAGCTTTGCGACGAAAAAGTTAATGTTGTTCGAGCTGATGTGGTTAATGATAATATTGATGCAGAATCCGACCTTGTAATGCTAAGTTATGTGCTTAGCGAAATGACAGAAAGGGACAGATTTTTAGCTTTAAAAAAGTTTTTGCCCAAAAATGATGGAAAGTTACTTCTTGTTGATACTGGAACTCCTGAAGTGTACAGAGAATATATGAAAATTAAGGATTTTGTGCAAAATCTGGGTTATAGGGTTGTTGCACCTTGTGTTTCAAAAAAATGCACGCTAGCAAATGATTATTGTCAGTTTTTTGCGAGAGTTGAAAGGTCTGCACTTCACAAACAAATCAAAGAAGCAACACTTTCTTATGAAGACGAAAAATATTTCTATTTGCTAATTCAAAAAGACGAAATTATAACAGAAGGTAGCAGGGTTATTAGAAGACCGAGGTTTGCACCTAATATGATTGAGCATACGCTTTGCACAAAAGAGGGTGTGCTAAAAAAAATATATACTAAAAAAGATAAAGAACAATTAAAAATAGCCAAAAAAACAGATATAAATGGCTTGTTGTAGGATAAAGATGAAGTTTGAAATTTTAGAAAAACAAGAGAAAGATAAGTGTTTTGAGATTAGTCTTAGTAAGGATTCGCTGAAAACATTAAAGAAAGAGTTTGCAGATTATGAAAAATTCAGCATTAACGCTGATGATTTAAATATTTTTACTTGCTTGTACAGCAATACAAAAAAAGAATCAATTGAAATTCAAAAGAAGAATTGCAAGCAGATGTTAAAGTTTTTTAAGGTTTGTGTGAAAGCAGTTAAACTACTGAAAAAGCACAATAAATTTACTGGAACTTTTTATGTTTTTGGGCTAAATAGCAAGAAAAACAATAATGATTTTATGCTAGCATCTATGTTAGACGTTAAATTTAATGTTAATCCTTTTAACAGGCTATCTAAAGCTATTGATTATTCTTGTGATTTTATTGACGCTGAAAACACCATTAACAATATGTGTGATTTTAAAGATAACAAATGTATTTGCCATAGAGAAAAAGGCAAAAAAGGAACGACAGGTTGCTGTCCAAGTTTTTGCAAATACACAAAAGAGGGTATTTGTAAGCATAAAAGTCTATCTTGCAAGATATTTATGTGCGATTATTTGGAGGAAAAGGGTCGTTATTTTACGCCTCATACCATTCCATTATTAAAACAGCACTTAACGATATTTGAAAGGTTTATTTGCTTTGGACTGTTGTTTAAAACACACAAGCAGACCGTTAAAAGGATATGGGGTATTAGAACATTAGAAATTCTATACCTTTTGCTGGTTGTCGGTGTTGTGGTTTTAATTTGTTTATAATTTTTGAAAAATAAAAAGTCGCTAATATTAGCGACTTTTTTGTGTTGTGAATTATTATTTTCTTGAGCCAACAGCAACGCAAAGTGCAACGGTTGCACCAACCATAGGGTTGTTACCTGCACCGATAAGACCCATCATTTCTACGTGAGCTGGAACTGATGAAGAACCTGCAAACTGTGCGTCTGAGTGCATTCTTCCCATTGTATCTGTCATACCATAAGAAGCAGGACCTGCTGCCATATTGTCTGGGTGAAGTGTTCTACCTGTACCGCCACCAGATGCAACAGAGAAGTATGCTTTACCTTTTTCTGTGCAGAGCTTTTTGTATGTGCCTGCAACAGGGTGTTGGAATCTAGTTGGGTTGGTTGAGTTACCAGTGATTGAAACGTCAACACCTTCGTAATCCATAATTGCAACGCCTTCGCTAACATCGTCACTACCATAGCAACGAACTTTGCTTCTGTCGCCACTAGAGAATGCTTTTGTTTCAACGATGTTAAGTTTTGCATTAGCATAATCATATTCTGTTTTTACATAAGTGAAGCCGTTTACACGTGAAATAATGTAAGCAGCATCTTTTCCAAGACCATTGAGGATAACTTGGAGTGGTTCTTTTCTAACCTTGTTAGCAGTTAAGGCAATACCGATTGCACCTTCAGCAGCTGCGAAACTTTCGTGACCAGCAAGGAAACAGAAGCATTTTGTTTTTTCATTTAAAAGCATTGATGCAAGGTTTCCGTGACCAAGACCAACTTTTCTGTGGTCAGCAACTGAACCTGGAACGCAGAATGCTTGGAGGCCTACGCCAATCCATTTGCCAGCTTCTTCAGCTGTTTTTACATTTTGTTTGAGGGCTAGGGCAGTGCCAAGTGTGTAAGCCCAAACAGCGTTTTCAAAACAAATTGGTTGAATACCTTTAACGATTGATTCAACATCGATACCAGCTTTTGTGCAAATTTCACGAGCTTCCTCTAAATCTTTGATACCATAAGTTTTAAGACATTCGTTGATTGATGCCTCTCTCTTTTCTTTACCTTCAAAATTTACCATAGTTTACTCCTTTCTTGGGTCGATGTATTTAGTAGCTTCAGCAAATCTTCCATAAGTTTTAAGGTTTGCCTTAAGTGCTTCGTCTGCACTTGTGCCAGCTTTAATTGCTTCCATCATTTTGCCCATATTAACAAATTCGTAGCCGATAATTTCGCTGTTTTCATCAAGAGCTAATTTTGTGATATAGCCCTCTGCCATATGTAAATATCTTGGTCCTTTGAGTCTTGTTGAATAGCTTGTACCAACCTGAGAACAAAGTCCTTTGCCAAGGTCGTCCATACCTGCACCGATTTCTAGACCATTATCAGAGAATGCTGATTGAGTTCTTCCGTAAACGATTTGGAGGAATAGTTCACGCATTGCAACGTTAATAGCGTCACAAACAAGGTCTGTGTTAAGAGCCTCTAAAATAGTTTTTCCAGTTAAAATTTCTGCAGCCATTGATGCTGAGTGTGTCATACCAGAGCAACCAATAGTTTCAACAAGTGCTTCTTCAATTACGCCATTTTTAACATTTAATGTTAATTTGCAAGCACCTTGTTGAGGTGCACACCAGCCAATACCATGGGTGAGGCCAGAAATATCTTTGATTTCTTTTGCTGTAACCCATTTGCCTTCTTCAGGAATTGGTGCTGATTTGTGCTGTGCTCCTTTAGTTACGGGGCACATATTTTCTACGTGTTTTGAAATATTCATAATTCACCTCGAGTTTATTTTGCTTTATTTAAGCACAAGAAAATTATATCATACGAAAAGTGTAAAAAGCAATAATTTAATTTATGCAAAATCACTATATATGTTTTGAAAATTTGATATTTTATGGTATATTGGTTGTGTATATTAGAGATTTAGGAGCTTTTTATGGGATTTGTCACGGTTGATACTTTGATTGAAGAAGAAGGTCAGGAAAAACAAGAGATTAAAAATGACTATACCTCAGTTGATGAAATGGCCATTGTTGAAATGGTGATGAAAAAGTCTAGATTTATTGCTCTTGCTTTTCATGTGGAATCAGATGATGATGTTCATCAAATAATCGGCAATATTAGGAAAAGTAACAAAAATGCAAAGCACGTTGCGTACGCTTATATTTTGGGTGAAAACTACGATGTTGCAAAAAACTCAGATGATGGCGAACCGGCAGGTTCTGCAGGTGCCCCTATTTTTGAAGCAATAAAAACTATGCACTTAACAAATACACTTGTTGCTGTTGTTAGATATTTTGGTGGTGTTGAGCTTGGAAAAAGCAGACTTACAAGAGTTTATAACGCAGTTGCTGCAGGTGCTCTTAATGAAGCTAAAAAGTTTAGAATGGTTTTCTGCAATGAGTATGAAATTAAAGTTTCTTACCAAAATTATGGTGGCGTTAGCAAGTTGTTCACTGAATCAAACGTTCACATTATTGAGCAGAAAAATGACGAAGCTATGCCTGTTATGAAGATTGGTGTGCCTGTTAAATCATCAGACAAACTTATTGCGAGTATTCGTGCGAGAACCAGAGGTGCGGGGGTTATAAACAAATATGGCACAGGTTTCTATAAATTCCCATATAAAGCAAATGTAGGTGAATAAGTTGGCGGTCATTACAAAAATTGAACAGCAAAAAAACAAAGCAAGAGTTAACATATTTGTTGATGATGCTTTTTTTTGTGGCTTGAATAAAGAAATAGCAGTTGTTTTTAACTTTAAAGTTGGGCAAATGCTTGACGAACAAACTTTAAAGAATGCTATATTTGAAAGTGAAGTAAAGTTGGCGTTTGATAAAGCTTCGAGGTATTTAGAGATTCGTATGCACTCAAAAAAAGAGCTTTCTGATAAACTTATCAAAAAAGGGTATTCAAAAGACGCAGTGAAGAAGGCAATAGACAAACTTGAAGAATATCACTTTGTTGATGATGAATTATTTGCAAGACAGTTTCTGGAACAAAACGGTAAACTTTCAAAAAATATGATAAAGAACAAACTACTTCAAAAGGGTGTTTCTTTTGATATTATCAGTGATGCACTTGACCTTCGAGAAGACGACGATGAGTATCAAGTATGCGAAAGACAGGTGCAAAAGTATTTAAAAGGCAAAACTGTTTCAAATTATAATGATATGTCAAAAATGTATGCTTCACTTTTAAGAAAGGGTTTTTCGATGGAAATGATTAAAAAAGCAAGCAAAAAGCTACTATTATCTAACGATTTTGACGAAGAAAATTATATTGATTAAAGTTATAATTTAATTACATTTTTTTAAGATTGGGTATTGACTTTTATAGCTAAAAGTGATATTATACTATCAGCCATAGGTAGCAAGTGGCGGTAATGTTTGCTTGCATTGAGGCTGATATTATCATTTTTTGAGAAATTAGTCAAAAAAAGTGGTAAAAAGTAATATAATGAATAAATTAAAAACAGAGGGAGTGTTTTTATGGCAAAAAAATTAAGTAAACAACGTGTTAAGGATTATGTTGATCTTTATCTTTGGCTAAAGAAGGAAATGAAAAAGCCAGAATGGAGAGAGTTTACTTCTTATATTCACGGCAAAGCTGGATATCATGATGTGGCTAGAACTTATATTGCATTTTTGAAGGAATTTGAAGCTGCAACAAGAGGCTATGTTGAAAATCAAAATATCAAAAAAGCCGAAGATTTAACTGATCTTGAAATTGATTATCTTGCGAATGCGCTTTCTAATGTTAGTGCAGATGCAAATCTTACCAGATTTAATTTAATGCTTGGTAATGTATTTGGTGAGAATGCGGGCAGATATAAAGCATTGATGTCAGCTATGGAAGCTGAAGCACGGGCTGCAAAACTTGAAGAATTGCTTACAGCTGAAAAAGCTAAGAATGAACAACTCAGAGCAGAGGGTAAGAAAGTTGATGATACCATTATCAATAATATTATTTTGGCGTTAAAAGAAGAGTATACAAAAATTAATGCTTCAATATCAGGCATTAGTACAGTTATGACAACTCAATCAACTAGTATTACTAAGATAGATAAGACAAACCAAAAAATATTAAATCAAATAAATAACACTAAGCAAACTGTTTTAACTGAACTTTCACAAATAATGACAGCAATTAAAACTTTCAATGAAAATTATGGTTCAGTTGCAGGTTCAATTGCTAATATTGATGTAAATTTAGAAAATATTAATGGCGATATTGAAAGAATTAAGAAACAAAATGAAGAAATTTTAAGAATTCTTCAAAATGGAGGTCATATGCCTAAAAATAATAAAACTGGCGAAAGTGGAGCTGGTGGTTGGAAAGTTGCAACATTTGTTACAAGTAGTTTAGCCATTCTTGCTATTGCTGGTATGCTTGCGGCTGGAACCTATCATGATGATTTAGCTAATGCAAACCAACAGGCTATTTATTGGCAAAACCAGGCTAGCATTTGGCAAGACCAAACTAGCGATGCAAGTGATTGGAAGGATAAGTATGATGCATTAAATATTGCTTATGCACAGTTAAATTCTTCATATCAAGCATTACAAGATGCTTATAAAGAGTTGTCAACAGCACCATCTCAACAAATACTTGTTAAATATATCCAAGAGAGAGAAAAACTTGATGAATTGTTAATTATTGTTTTGAGTGATGGAAATATAACAGAAGAAGAAGCAGACCAAGTGTTGCAAATGGCAGAAAATGTTGAAAATATGGACATTACAATCAGCACAGCTAATCCTCATTTGGGCGAATTTATTACAAGTATGCTTAACACAGTTGATAAATTCACAGCAACAGTTGAATCTTTTAATAGTAAAATAACAGAACTTGAACAAATTATTGCTAGCACCGATGATCAAGCTACAATTACTAAGCTATTACGAGAAAAAGAAGAACTTGAAAACGCAAAAAATCAAATTATTGCTGAATATAATCAGTATAAAGCAGAACATTCATATACAAATGCTGATGTTGAAAAGATCAAATCAGACTACGAAGCAAAATTAAAAGAAGTAGCTCAACAATTAACTGAAGCTGAAGAAACTCTTAAAAATGCAGTTACACAAGAAGAGTATGATAAAGCGGTTGCTGATTACAACACTGCTTACCAAAACTGGCAAGATACATTAACTTCTTATGAAATGTATAAAGCTGATACAAATAAATATGTTTTGGACTTGAATAACAAGATTGCTACACTTGAAGAAACCGTAAGAAAACAACAAAAAATCATTGATGATAATGCAACAACAATTGCTCAAATGCAAGCAGTTATTGATGCTTATGAAGCTCAAGGACCTTCAAGTGGTATTACTGAAGCACAATATAATGCTGCTATTGCTGCTAAACAACAAGCAGAAGCTGCTCAAAAGAAAGCGGAGGCTGCTCAAAAGAAAGCAGAAGAAGACCTTGCTAAAGAACAAAAAGCTCATCAAGCAACAAAAGAGCAACTTAATGCGGCAAACGATATAATTGTTAGTCTTAACTCACAATTAAGTAAATCAAATTCTGCTCTCGCAAATTATAAAGCAACGCATAATTATACAGATGCGGAATATGCAGCAGTATTAGAAGCACTTGACAATGCCGAGAATAAATGTGACGAACTTATTGAAAAACTTCAAAACGCTGTTACAAAAGAAGAATACGAAGCAGCTCTTGCAGA
>CAZFPH010000051.1:0-7195 GCA_964520955.1 uncultured Lachnospiraceae bacterium | reverse complement strand
GCAAAGGTTTAACCTCTTTTGAACCACGGGACTATCCCGTGGTTTTCTGTAACAAGAAAAACACCAAGATTAATTCTTGGTGTTTTTATCTTTTTGTAATTTAATTTATTTCATTATTTTGACTGGTTTGATTATCTTCGGATTGAGACTTTAATATTTTTCTCCAGTTAATATATCCAATAATGTCCATAACCAAAAATATTACTGCATTGAAGATTAGGGTGAGGTTATTGAGGTTTTGAATGGTGAGCAGTGTGTACATTGCAATTCCAAACAGGTTTGCAACAATAAACACAGGGAACTGGTCAATATAAGCAAACGAGCAGAGGATTACACCAATCACACAGCCACAAGAATAAACAGCGTCAAAAACATAAAGGTTGCCACCAAGTGCTTTTAAAATAAATATAAAACCAACAGAGCAAATTGCAAATGCACACCAAACGATTATCTTCATTTTCTTGCTGAGAGTGTTTAAATTTTTTGAACTATCTGATTTTGCGTTTTTACGCCATCTGATAATTCCGTATAGTAGCATTGGTGCATTGATTACAATGCAGATAAAGGCATTCAGCCAAATGTGTTGAATGATGTCGGTTGTGGCAATAAAAAGCGTTGCAATAAAATTGAAAATAATGCCCCAAATTGTGTGCTTTGCAGTGAAGATAATGTTAAGTACACTAAAAATTGAAGAAATGTCGCAAATCCATAGTAGGTTGTTAAAACCATTTATTGCACGATTAACAGCAACTATTACAATATTGATTAAAAATACTATTGTGTAAAAAATGTTCTCTTTGCTGAATGCTGATTTTATAAAATTCTTTTTTTCCATTACTTATCCTTTGTTATTTATATTTGTAGTATAACATACAATGGCAGAATCCCTCAAAAGTAAGGTCTTTAATTTGCTCACGGAACTCTTTGCACATACATTTTGTGTCTTCCGATTTTGGGCGTTTGCATGGGCAGTAACCGCCAGAGCGTTTTAGGCCTTCTTGCACTGCTTTGACGACCTCCGTGTCAGGATTGAAAATAACTTTCATAATTACTCCTTGTACAATTATATTATACCAATAAAATTTTATTAGTAAACCAAACTTGAATACAAAACAAAAAAACCACCAGATTTACTGGTGATTTTGTTTACGATAAATAGCCTGTTAAGGTGACAATTGTTGTGCTGTTTGCTGGTACTGAAACAACTGGTCCGCTTGATGATGGAAGTGAAAAAACATTTCCAGCTGAAAGGGTGTAGTCAGTTGAAAGAAGAGTATTGTTTGCTCCGTTACCAATTTTTAAGTTTGCTGAAATAAGCGTAAAGTTTGAAGGCAAGCTGTCTGTTATGCTAACTGGCGTTGCAGTGGTGCTTGTGTTGTTTGTGAGTGTTAGGTAGTAGTTGAAAGTTTGCCTGGGACTTGCATCTGTTACACTTGCTGTTTTTGAGATAGAAAACTCTGCGGTGTTTCTTCTTTCAATTGTGCTGTTTGCAAAGCCTGTTATTGTGCCTGTTGCTGTGTAGCCAATTCCTTGAACAATGTTTGTGATAAGCGAAACAGATGTTGGCAAGTTGAATATAACTTGAGCCCTATATCTGAGAGTCATAGTTGCACCGCTTGCAAGTTGCTGAAGTGTGAATGTGAGAGGGTTTGTTGCAATTGGTGTTACAGGGTAGGTGGTTGATGATGTTTGAAGTGTTGCACTAGAGAGCACATACGCCAAATTTCCGCCACCAAGATTATCTATAATTCTAACGCCGTTTAAAAACTGCGAACTTGAATTTGTTATTGTTATTGTGTAGTTAATTATTTCGCCGGCTACAAACGTTGTTGGGCTTGCTGTTTTTGTTATGCTTAAGCCACTAGAATTTTCAAAATTGATAGGCAAAATGTTTGATGATGCGTTAAAAACATCAGTCGAGCCTTCAAATGAATACGTTGTGCTAGCTCCGTTATTAATGGTTTCTGCCATATTTCCTCCTTTATAGTCTGTTTTATTATATGCGGATTGCTTTACTGTTGTTAAAATACAGGTCAATTATCCTGATAATCTGTTTGCGATTTCGTTTAAATTTTATTATACTTTTATTGCAAGATAATTTATCTATCATATACAAAAGAAGGAGGTACTATGGACTATTCTTATATGAAAGCGACCAAAAAGAAGAAGTATTCTTATGAAAAAGATAGAGAACTTGAAATTTCTAGGTCAGAAAAGAAACAAATTAAAAAAGGCTTAAAAAAGGTAAACATATTGCTTGCCGTTGTGTTTTTGGCACTGGGTGTTCTTGCAGGTTTTTTTGGACTCAAGCTTGCATTTGGCAAAGACACATTTAAACTTAACGAGGGTGTTATGACTGATGAGATTATGTATATCGGTCAGGACGAATATTACACAAAGTATCAAGAACTTGGCGTTACTTGCGTGTCTTTTGGAAAAGACTGTTCAAAAGATGTAAAAGTTACTTATTATTACAGGGTTGACCTTACTGAAGAAGCAACAGAGGTTGACAAAGTTGATGAAACCAAACCTGGTATGTATTACGCTGTTTACACAACAACGGCGTCGAGGTATAAGTCGGTTACTTTAATAAGAAATATCGCTGTACTTGGGGAGGAACAATAATGGCTAAAAAACAATCGACAGTTTCAAGAGTTTTAACCTCAATATTTTGCCTGATTTTAGGTCTTATTATTGGTGTGTTTGGAAATATTATCTTCACGCTTCCAGATTCTTATGAAATTCCTGGCAAAGTGGCTGGTACAAATTTTGACCTTACCACAGTTGGTGAAATTAATGTAGAACAGATTAAGGAAAAAGATTTATCTATACACTTTTTGGAACTTGGCAACAAATACACTGGCGACTGCACACTTATCAAAGTTGGCAACACCGAAGTTTTGATTGATGCAGGTTCAAAAGCTAGCAGTATCACGGCTATTAAAACTTATGTTGATAGGTACTGCACAGATGGAATACTTGAATACGTTATCGTAACCCACGCTCACGAAGACCACTACGCTGGTTTTGCAACTAACGAAAATACTAGTAGCTTGTTTGATTTGTATGAAGTTGAGGTTATTATAGACTTTGCAAAAACAAATAAAACAGAGGTGTCTGGCGAAACAGGCTATAATAAAATGTATGCAAACTATGTTCGTGAAAGACAGGAAGAGATTGACGCTGGTGCAAAGTGGTTCACAGCCCTTGACTGTATTAATGGAGCAGAAAGAAACGGCAACGCCGCTACCAAAACATTCAATCTCGGAAACAATGTTGAGCTCGAAATTTTAAATCAAAAGTATTACACCGAAGAAGCACATTCAGAAAACGATTATTCAGTTTGCGTTATGATTAATCAAAACGACAAGCACTATTTGTTCACTGGAGATTTAGAGGCAGATGGCGAAGCATCATTGGTTGAACTTAATGATTTACCAGAGGTGGATTTATACAAAGCTGGTCACCACGGTTCAAAAACATCTTCAACAGACACTCTTCTTAGTGTTATCCAACCAAAGGTTGTTTGCGTTTGTTGCTGTGCAGGTAGTGACCAATACACGAGCAAACTTGAAAATCAGTTCCCAACACAAATCTTTATCAATAATGTGTTCAAGTACACATACAATGTGTTTGTGACAACTCTTTGTGTTAACTATGACGCTGGCGAGTATGTTTCATTCAATGGAAATATCGTTGTTTTTGCAAATAACGACACTCAAATTCAAGTCAAGTGTTCAAATAATGACACACTTTTAAAAGATACAGATTGGTTCAAGGCAAATCGAACTATGCCAGAAGTTCAGGCGTCTGCATAAATCGTTATAAAAAGGGCTTTTACAAGCTCTTTTTTATTTGTAACAATTTGGATAAATAAGTTTAACATACAAGTAAACAATCAAGAAAACATACAAGATAGTTGCTTTTGCTGTGAAAATATGGTATAATAATTGCAAGGAGGGTGTTATGGAAGAAGATGAAAAATATGTTCCACCATACTCACTGACAAGTACAATGCTTGAGCTTATTGCTGAGATTATGGAAAAAGTTGGGCAGATTTCAAAATTTGTCAATTATAAAAGCCAAGTGAAACTCTTAAGGCGTAACAAAATCAATTCCATTCACTCGTCACTTGCAATTGAAAATAATAAGCTTTCAGTTTCGCAGGTGGAAGATGTTTTAAATGGAAAAGAAGTTGTTGGTGATAAAAGGCAAATTGTTGAGGTAAAAAACTCAATTGATGCTTATGATTTGATTTCTGAGATTAATCCATATAACCTTGCTGATCTCAAAAAAGTGCACTACGAAATGATGAAAGGCTTAAGAAACGATGCGGGAAAATTCAGGACTGGTGCGGAGGGTGTTTTTGATGGCGATACACCAATACATATTGCTCCGCCATACACAAGAGTTCCTGCACTTATGGAAGGGCTTTTTGAGTATTTAAGAGAATCGAAAGATAATGTTTTGATAAAGTCTTGCGTATTTCATTATGAGTTTGAATATATTCACCCGTTTTCAGATGGAAACGGCAGAACGGGTAGGTACTGGCAGACAGTTTTGCTTTCAAAATGGAAACCGATTTTTAAGTATTTACCAATAGAAAACGTGCTAAAAGAAGAGCAAGACGAGTACTACACAGCGTTCAGGCTTTCTAACGGCGAGGGTAATTCAAATAAATTTATTGAGTTTATGCTTTCTGCAATATTAAAGGCGATAAACAAGTGCAATCTAAAGCCTAGTGAAACTTATATTTCGCCTCAGGTTGAGGCACTTATGGGTGTGATTGATTATTATCCACGCTCGTCTAAAGAACTTATGAGTATGCTGGGGCTAAAATCGCTATTGTCATTCAGGCAAAATTATCTAAACCCAGCACTCAGTGAGGGGCTTATAAAAATGACGAACCCTGAAAAACCGACAAGTCGCAATCAAAGGTACTTTAAAGAAAATAATTAACAGATAGAATATTTCGATTTCTTATGAATATAATTATAGGAGAATGAAATATTCTTTTTTGTTGTTTGCTATTTAATTTGAAAAATGCTAGAATGTAGGTGTTAACCGGTTAGGTTAAATATTATTAGAGGTGAAGATATGAGTTTTATACTTAAAAGATGTTTAAAATGTGGTGCAACTGTTGAAGTTTTAAAAGATTGCACTTGTGATAATTGTGGTATTAAGTGTTGCGGTGAGCAAATGGTAGAAATGAAGCCAAACACAGAGGAGGCTTCAGCTGAAAAACACTTGCCACAAATTGAAGTTTTTGATAACTACATTGTGGTTTCAGTAAATCACGTTATGGAAGATGACCACTACATTGAGTGGATTGCACTTTCTAGCGACAAGGTTCTTGGCAAAAAGTTTTTCAAACCAGGCGAGCAAGCAAAGGCTATTTTTCCTTACGTTAAGGGTAGTGCAATCTATGCTTTTTGCAACAAGCACGGCGTTTGGAAATCTGACGTTAAATAAAAACAAAAACAACTCTGAAAAGAGTTGTTTTTGTTTTGCAATAATTTGTTATTACGCTTATTTAATTGATATTTTTTTTATAATTTTTTATAATACTACTATAAAGTGGAGAACAATATGAAAAAGTTTAAGAGTTTGATTTTAAGTTTTCTTGTGCTTATGGTTTCGCTCAGCATTAGTGCTTGTGGAAACAAAGATAAAAGCAGTGCATCGAAGGAAACACCTGTGGTAAACGCAGTTGTTACCGCAGGCACATATTATGCAGATAATAAGCTATCGACGGTTATAATATCTCTTTCTGAGGGCGACACTGCAGGAACAATTAGTTGGAACAATCCGAACACTGTTTTGCTTGTTGGCGAAAATGAATACGAGTGGAAATTTACTCCAACCGACACATCAAAATACAAATCAGTTACTGGCAAGGTTAAAGTTGCAACTATCGCCCAAACGCTGGAAAGCATTTCAGTAAAAGCTGGCTATGTTTCAAGCGGATATAAGGCTTTTGACATATTTAACACCACAGGTTTTGTGATACTTGCAAGTTTTGATGGTGGAAAAGTTGAAGAGATTACCACTGGCTACGAAATTAAGTATACAGGTGACAATGAAACTTTTGTTGCTGGCGACACAAAGATAACTATTTTGTATGCAGGTATGACTGCAGAGGCAAGAGTTGATGAGGTTTCAAAGGTATCTTTGCAAACTCCAAGCGTTACAGGTGACTACATCTATAATTCACAGCCTCAAACTGCAGTTATAAATAACGAGCAACTTTCTATGCTTTGCGAGATAACTAATAACGAACAAACCTATGCAGGTGAGTACGATATAGAGCTTACAATAAAAGATACAGACAATTATAAGTGGGAAGACTCTGACGAAAGTACTAAAACTATTAAGTTTAATATCTTGAAAGCGGAGCAAAACATTCAAAAACGAAACTACAAATCGGCTTATGATAAAAACGCTCATAGTGCAACAATTTCAAGTGATGGTGCAAGCAGTGTTTATTATTCGCTTTCAGAGCTTTCAAAGGATAATTACGTTGAGGCCTTGGAAGATGAAATTGAGTATACAAACGCTATGGCTGAGGTAAATATTTATTACTACGCAGTTGGCGACAAAAACCACAATGACGCCTCTGGCTATGTTACTATTGAAATTGTTAAGGCAAATTCAGTTGTTGAAACTGATTACACCTACGCAATTGAATATCAAAACAAAAAGGCAAATATTCCTCTTGAGTACGTAAAAATCAATGGCGAAGTCAACACCATACTTGCTGAAAGTTATGTTACATTTGAGTATTATTTAATCTATTTAGACGAAAATATTTACACAAAAACTACATCTGAAGTTGGTGCAAGTGTTGATGGCGGTGCACCATCAAAGATTGGAAAATATTATGTAAAAACTACTTTTGCTGGAGATAATAATTACAACGCAAGCTACTGTATTTCCGAACTTTTTATTGATGAAGATAATTCGAACCTCTTTGCTCACGGAGCTGAAGATGCTTACGACTGGTTCAATAAACAAACAAGTAATTATTTAGCGGTGAAACTTGATACATCGCTCGAACTTGTTTCGCTTACTGCAAGCCTCAAACTTAATGGTGAAATTGTTAATGGCATTATTTATGTTAGAGATGGTGCGACTTATGCTAAAATTTCAGGATTTAGCGATATGCTTATTGTATTTAACGAAACCTTTGACGTTA
>CAZFPH010000050.1:498-7246 GCA_964520955.1 uncultured Lachnospiraceae bacterium | reverse complement strand
AGTTGACTCGATTTTAATTGATGAAGCTAGAACACCACTTATTATTTCAGGACCTTCAGGTGAAAGTTCTGATCAGTATGTAACGGCGAGCAAATTTGCAAAAACACTCAAAGATACAGACGTTGATATTGATGAAAAACAAAAGACAATTAACCTTAATGAAGAGGGTATTGCTAAGGCTGAAAGATACTATAGAATTGAAAACCTTGCAGATGTTGAAAATACCGACATTAACCACAACATTAACAATGCTATTCGTGCGAGATTTTTAATGCACAAAGACGAGGATTATATTGTTCGTGACAACGAGGTTTTGATTGTTGATGAATTTACTGGTCGTATTATGGTTGGTAGACGTTACTCTGATGGTTTGCACCAAGCTATTGAAGCAAAAGAGGGTGTTAAAATTCAGGGAGAAAACAAAACTTTTGCAACGGTTACATTTCAAAACTTTTTCAAGCTTTACAAAAAGCTTTCAGGTATGACAGGTACCGCCAAAACCGAAGAAGGTGAGTTTAGAGAAATTTATGGTCTTGACGTTGTAACAATTCCAACAAACCTTCCATCTAAGAGAATTGACGAAAATGATGTTTTCTTCTTCTCTCACGATGTAAAACTTGATGCAATTTGCGAAGATATCAAGAAAAATCACGAAGAAAATAGACCAGTGCTTGTTGGTACACTTTCTGTAGCAAAGTCTGAAGAACTTTCTAAAAAACTTACAAGACTTGGCATCAAGCACAATGTTTTGAATGCTAAAAATCACTTAAAAGAAGCTGAAATTATTGCTCAGGCAGGCAAACTTGGTGCTGTTACAATTGCAACAAATATGGCTGGTCGTGGTACTGATATTTTGCTTGGCGGAAATAGTGAATTTATGGCAAAGCAAGCCCTTAAAAAAGCTGGGTACGAAGACGAAGTTATTGACCTTGCTGCATCATTCTTCCCAGTGACAACTGAAGAAGAACAAAAAGCAAGAGAAGAATATCAAGCACACAAAGCAAAATTTGATGAGCAAGTTAAGGCTGAAAAAGAGCAGGTTGTTGCTCTTGGCGGTCTTAGAATCATTGGTACTGAAAGACACGAAAGCAGGCGTATTGACAACCAGCTTCGTGGTCGTGCAGGAAGACAGGGTGACCCAGGTTCGTCAGTGTTCTATATTTCGGCTGATGACGATCTTTCAAGAGTGTTTGGTAGCGACAGGCTTAAGCGTATGGCTGAAGTGTTCAAGCTTGATGCAGACACTTCAATCAACTGGAAATTCTTCTCTAGAAGTGTAGAATCTGCTCAAAGAAGAGTTGAGGGTAATAACTATTCAATCCGTAAAAATGTCGTTGAGTACGATAACGTGCTAAACCGCCAAAGAGAAGAGGTTTACACCGAACGTAACAAGATTTTAAACGGTGAAGATATGCACGAAAAAATCGTTGGAATGATTAGAGATGTTGTTGACTATGTTGTTGATGAATTCTCTGATTTCCAAAAGCCAGAACAAGTTGACCTTGAGGCTTATAACCGTGAGCTTGAAAAGAGACTTCTTGAGCCAGAAACAAATTTTGCAACTCTTGAGATAATTTCTGATTATTCAACAAGCGAAATTAAAGACGCTGTTTATAAAAAGGCAGTTGCTAGATACAATAAGAGAAAGGCGGATTATGAAAAGCAAGGTATTGATTTTGGTGCAGTTGAAAGAGATGTTCTTTTAAAGATTTTGGATAAAAAATGGATTGACCATATTGACGATATGGATAACCTTAGAACAGGCATCGGACTTAGGGGTTACGGCAATAAAAATCCAATAACGGTTTATCAGGCAGAAGGCTTTGATATGTTTGATGAAATGATTAGTTCACTCAGACGTGATGTTGCAAACTTTATGATGGGCGTAAACATTAGGATTGGTGTTTCACCTGAGCAGCTTGTAAAAATGAGGCAACAAAAACGTGCTTTAAGCACCAATAATGCAGGCGGTGAAACTGCTAGCCCAATCAAGAAAAAAACTGAGGTTGGCAGAAACGATCCTTGCCCTTGCGGAAGCAAGAAAAAATATAAAAATTGTTGCGGAAAATCTGCTTGAAATTAGTTAAAAATAAAAACACTCCAAAACTGGAGTGTTTTTTATATTGAAAAAACAAAGAAAAAACATAAAAAATAAATATTAAAAATATTTTTGACTAGCTCTTTTTATTTGCGAAAAAAAAAGCATTATGTTATCATTTAAATAGGATTATCTTGGGGGATAATATGTTAGTTAGTAGTATTAGTGCTCATCCAAATCTAGGCGGAATTGTTAAAGATTCTGCATTTTATATTGAAGTTGCCAAATTTGTTCAGGCATACACAACCATCGTTAGTAACCCTAACGAGTTTTTGTCTGAGGTAAAAGAACCAGCAATTGACGAAAAAAATGACAAACTTTCTTGGGAGCAATTCACTAAAATAATGCAAACCTGCGACCTTGGATTTAAGCAAGTTCCAACAAGAGAGCAACTTGTTGTTTATTATAATTATGCTCTTCAGATTGGTTCTATCAATCTTGCAGAAAAAAGGCTAGCAACAGTTGACGATGTGGCTGATGCTCAAAAACAGTACTATAACTTTATTGATGAAGCAACAGACAGGGCTCAGACAGAGTACTTAAGGCAAAAACGTATGACAGATATGCGTAACCAAGAAATTGGCATTGTTGATGGTAAACTTTCTGGCTTAAAAATCAAAAATTATATTTCACTTTTTATGATGATGCTTGCTGTTGTAATGTTTTGCTATGGCGTGGTTAGTTTTTTTGTTCCAAGTGGTCTTGTTTCAATGATTGGTTCGATAATTCCAATTTGGGAAAAACATTTTATTGGTGGAATTATTTTAATAATCCTTGCAATTATAATTTTTGCGATTTTTGATAAACTTTATATTTCGTCAAAGTCACAGTATGCAAAGTTAAAACAAGCGTCAGCAACAATTTTTGAACGTGTTGATGAAAATTATTTGGTTGAAAAGGACCTTAAACGAAAACTTGACAACTTGAAAAGGGATTTAAAGGTTGTTAAAAGCGAGCTTGCTGACAAACATAAAAAACACGATGTAAAAACCAACATTGATAGACTTTTGATTTCAAATAAATATTACAAGAAACTATGTGAAAATGAAGAAGAGTTTACTCAAGTGGTTGCAAATGAAACCGGAAATGATGAAAAGATAATGCAAGCTGAAGACTTTGCTCCAGTAAAACTCACAAAAGAACAAGAAGAGAACCTTAGAACTGTTAACAAAGAAGTTATTAGGCTTGAGGGTGAATTTGACGTAGACGCATACAACGAAAAGTTTGAAACTAACAAAAAAGAAAAAGAAAAGGAAGAAGAGCTCGACGAAAAAGATATCGAAAAGAAGCAAGAGGAAGAGCTTATGGATTCTATTGATTATATCAAAAATATGCTTGGTTTTATTGGTGAAGAAAACGACCCAGAAAAACAAAAATAAGTTATTTTTTCATAAAAAGTATTCCATTTTTTGTTGCGGTATGGTATAATACTTGAAACTAGATAATTGGGCAAAGATTAACATTTAGGAGGAAACATAATGTCAGGTGAAGAAAAGAAAGGATCTTATGGTGTCAATCCAAACTTTGAATGGCCACCTGAGAGATACTACGACTTAGCGGCGTATGTTTTAATGTTTAATGGTATTGTCAATAGTCACGACGAGTATTTTATCGAGAACTCAAACGGCGACCAAGTTATCAATGCTTATATCGAAAAACACTTGGAAGAACTTGTTGACCAAAGTAATTATGCATTCATAAAATCTCCAAGTGATATGCCAAAAAGGCCTATTAAACCAGATAAACCTGATGATTATAATAACTTGAAATCAGATGACCCTAAAAGGGTTAAATTTGACAGGGATATCGCAAAATATAACGAAGCTTATAATAAATGGAAAGACGACTATGATTTCTGGATTAGTGGTGGAATAACTCAGAAAGATAAAGATGGAAATGTCATTAAAGTTTATTCTAAAAAATTAAAGAAAGAAAGAGAAGAAGCTCGCAAAAATTATGATGCAGCCATTAAAAAGTTTAGAAACGATTTGCCAAACTTAATTGCTAAAGCAAAAGAGTTTTCAAAAAAGACAAATGCCACTAACGATGGTTATCTTGGAAAAATGCTCACAAACGAGCAAATGGCTGATGTTTTAAAAGAAAAGGAAGATGCTGTTAGAAAATGGCATGAAGACGTTAGAAAAGCTTCAACTAGCAAATCTGGTCAAGTTGATAAAGATGGCAAGGCAAATCATTATCACGACTGGGATAATGCACAATCGGAACTTCGTAACAAAAACAAAATTGTAAGACGCAATGGTTGGAGAACATTTAGAAGATTAGCTGCAACAGTGCTTTTTGGTGGGGTTGCTCTTGCTTCAGTTGCTGCACTATTGTCTTATGGTGGCTTTGCTCTTACTGCAATGTTTGGAACAGCGTTCAATGCTGCAGGTGTTAGTGGTGCTGCACTTGGATTTGTTGGAACTGTTGGTGGTGCTGCCTTCACAAAAAACTTCTTTGGAAGATTTTTGGATAGTTGGAATGAGGGTAGAAAACTAAGAAAAGATAGAAGAGAGTTTATCCATAGCTTCGGAAAATATGCCGATAAGTATGAAATGGGTAGTAGCAAACAAAAACAGGCTCAAGGTTATAGAAATGCAAAACAAAGATTTTATGAAAATATTGCTATTCAAAAAGCTCTCGAAAAGGGTGGTAAAAAACCAAAAGGTTTCTTTGCTAATCTTAGGTATAACTGGACGCTTGGTTTAACTGGCGATAATGCATACCTAAGAAAGTACCTTAGAAGAGGTATTAGAAGAGGTACAGTTTTTAATCCTTATGCTGATGGTGGTCAACCAGTAAACTTTGCGCAGCTTCAAAAAGAGTCAGGATACTATCAGTTTGTTACTGATAAGTATGACCCAAAAAAGAGAAACTATGGCTTTAAATATATGTACACCTTGCTTGGTGCGTCAAAATCATTTAACGCTAACGACGTTCACTCTGTGCAAGCACACACAGCTATTGCTGAAGAGGCACTTGCTGACGGTTCACTTTCTCTTAAAGATTTAAAGTTGAAACTTGAAGAATTAAAACGTGGTGAATCTAAATTTTCTGATGATAACAAAGATAAGTATCAAGAACTCTTGTATAGATTCTCTGATAGAATTATGGACGCAATGGACAGAGAACTTTTTGAAAGTAGCTATGATCCAGACCTTCTTGGAACTAGAAAGGATATGTTTGAAGTTCCAGCAATCAAAGAACGTTATGAACAAACTAGAGAAGGTGATTGCAAAGAACACGCTGAAAATGCATTTAAGTTTATTGAAAACCTGAGAACAGACACATTTGCTGGTGGTGTAATTAGCGATAGAGTTGATGCCTCAATTGACAACCAAGTTCATATTGATTCAACACATATGAAGAGTGCATGTTCAAAGTATGGCGTTGCTGAGCAAATTGAAGACCCAATGATTCCAGGTTCAATGATTCCAAACCCTGTTTATGACATGGTTCAAGAAGCTTGTGAAAAAATTGGTGCAATTACATCAAAGGGAAGTACAACAGACACAGCATATAATGATGTTGAAGCTGCAATTACTTATATTGAAACTGATACATCAGTTGTTCCTATGGACAATAGCAGAAAGAAAGCTGCTAACTATCTTAAATATATGAGAGATAAAAAACTCGCAGAAACAACACATGATGCTGATTCTTTAGATGAAGCAATTACTGCAAAAGGTTATACAATTTCACCTGCAATTCAAAACAAAATTGTTGCACTTGATAGTGATTATACACCAGCTGATGTTGCTTCAGTTAAAGAAGATATCATGACAGATACAACATTATCTGAAGATGAAAGAAAATTTGCTCTTGATATGGTTCAAACACAAGTTGAAGCCGTTGAAAGAAAGAAGAGAAATAAAGCTGTTATTGGTGCTCTTCCAAGTATCAGGGAAAACAAATTCCACGAATACAAAGAGTATATGGATAAACTTCCTAAAGATGAAGATGAAATTGATCCAGAAAAAGTAGCTATTGTTCTTAAAGATTTCAAAAAGGTTTTACCAAAAGAAATGGCTGAATTCCTTATCTATAAGCTTAAAGATAAAGTTGCTTCAATCTTAAAGAGAAAGGCTTCAAGTCCAAAATTTGATACAACTGGCGGAGACTATAAAGCTACAATTGAAGCTCTTCAAAAATACATAACAAACATTGGAAACTGTGTAAATTATGGTATTATTGATGAATGGCAGAAAAACGAATGTTCAAAGGCTATTGAAGCAAAAATCATTAGTGCTTTTGGTCCATATCTTGAAAGGCTTGAAAAAGAATTCTTAAAAGATGTTACACAAACAAGATTGGCAGCTGAAACATATCTTAAAGAAATGAAACTTGGTGGTTTTGCAGAATTCTTAAATTCTGGAACACCTGTTGCTGCTGCACTTAAGAGCAGACTTACACAAATTTTTGATGCTACAAACCTTAGTGACTTAATGTCTGCTGACTCAAAGGGTGCTGCGTTTGGTAGCCTTGTTTGTGCAGACAATGGTGAAACACAAACATCACTTAGAATTTACTTTATGCAAGAAAGAAAAGATGGCGATGTGCTTTATGATGTGCTTAAGGAAATGCAAGTTGTAACACAAAACACTGGTGGTTTTGGTGATGCAATGATGAGCGCTCGAAGTAGCGTTGGAA
>CAZFPH010000050.1:0-488 GCA_964520955.1 uncultured Lachnospiraceae bacterium | reverse complement strand
GTGCAACTGACAACCCTGAATTAATCACAGCAACTACTGCAACATCTGAGAGCATTAAAGATGGTCCTGGAACTGATGTTGCAACTGGCGATTTCGCAACAAAGTCTTATGTTTACCAAATGACAAACATTGTAAACTCATTCAGTTATGTTGGAACTGCAACCGATGCAAGTGGAAAAGTTCGTCATGTTTATGAATATGGTGGCAGACAATTATTTGCCGAAGACATGCTTGCAGCTTTGCTTGTTATGAAAAAGAGAACACTTGCAATGCTTAAAGCTCAAATGAACCAATTCTACAAAAAGAATATGACAAGCGGTGAATCTGTTGCTAACTTTGCTTACAGAAACATAGATGCACTTGATAGACTTAAAGATAAGTGGACAGCTCTTGCTGATCAAATTGACTCAAAAGTTAATGTACTTCAAAGTCAAGTTGGCACAATCTATAAAGGCTACAAGTCATGTAAACAAGTTGTGGAAGCTGGT
>CAZFPH010000049.1:0-7359 GCA_964520955.1 uncultured Lachnospiraceae bacterium | reverse complement strand
AAGGTGATTCAATTCCGTCAGTTGCACATTTGATTGAGGTAGTTAGAGCATAATGGAGGTTTTATGTTAACGGCAATTTTTATGTATTGCAAAGTGTTTTTGGTTGGTGGGCTTATATGTTTGATAGCTGAGTTAATTGAAATTAAAACAAAAATTACACCTGCTAGAATACTTGTTATATTTTTGATGGTTGGTGCTGTTCTTGGTGGATTTGGTATATATAATTATTTAGTTGAATGGGCAGGTGCAGGTGCTACACTTCCTATAACTGGATTTGGAAATTCGCTTGCAAGAGGTGCGATTGAGGGGGCACAATCAAATGGTTTATTTGGTGCTATTGGAGGAGGGTTAATGGCAACATCTGCAGGTGTTGCTGTATCGATAGGTCTTTCTTATGTTGTATCATTCTTTGTTTCGTCTAAATCTAAAAAGAGTTAATGTATATTTACTCAGAATTATTAATATAATTTAATATGTTATTAAAATGCAAAATTAAGTGCTTTAGTTTAATAAAAACATATAAATTTAAACTAAAACATAGACTTTTTGCGTTTTTTGCAGTTTTATTTTTGTTGATTATTTTATATCTAAAGTTTATTGCAGTGCCGATT
Source organism: uncultured Lachnospiraceae bacterium (assembly GCA_964520955.1). Lineage (GTDB taxonomy): Bacteria > Bacillota > Clostridia > Christensenellales > UBA1242 > RGIG1681. The sequence continues at coordinate 6,748 of CAZFPH010000049.1, read as the reverse complement.
GTTGTTAAAAATACCGAGGCACAACTTAAAACCTATTCCACCAGAGCAATAAACTATGCAGTTGCCGAGACAATGAATATGAATATTAGCTATGGCGATTTAATAAACATTGCAAAGGATTCAAATAACAATGTGTCTTATATTGAAGTTAATTCTGTGAGAATGAACTTACTTTCAAAAACTATGAGTAAGGTTGTTATGAATAATTTTTTAGAGTTTGCAAAAAGACCTGTTAAGATAGCGATTGGTTCTTTTACAGGGATTTCTTTATTTGTTGGGTTGGGACCAAAAATTAGTTTTGAAGTAAGTCCCTTTGGTGAAGTTGTTTGTAATTTTTCATCTAGTTTTGAATCTGCTGGAATTAACCAGACTTATCATAAATTGTACTTGCTTATATCGATAAAAATCTATGTTGTGTTTCCGCTCAAACAGTTGAAAATTAACAGTACCTCTGATGTACTATTGTGTGAAACATTAATTATTGGAAAAATTCCTGAGGTTTATTTAAATTCCGACTCATTGCCAAAAATGCTAAACTTGGTTCCTGAGAAGTTTGTAACTTGACAAATTTGTGCGTTTGTTCCATAATACACTTATGGAAAAAATTTATTATTTAGACAATGCTGCAACAACAAAAGTTTTTGATGAAGAATTTGATATTATTAAAAATCAGAATTTGGTTGGTTACTACAATCCAAGTGCTTCAAACAAGTGGTCAATGAATGTTAAAAAATCATTAAACCAGGCGAGGCAAAATATAATAAAGATTCTATCAGGCGAAAATGGAAAACTAATTTTTACCTCAAGTGCAACTGAATCAAATAACTTTGTTTTTGAAGGACTGCATTTAAGACCAGGTCAAGAAGTTTTAATATCTAAAGGAGAACACCCTGCAGTTTATTATTCAGCTCATAGGTTAGAGAAAAAGGGTATAATTGTTAGAGATGTTCCGCTTTCAAGTGATGGTTCAATTGATTTTGATAAATTTGAAAAAATGATGAACCCTAACGTTGCACTAATATCCATAATGCATGTATCAAACGAAACTGGAGCAATTAACGATATAAAAAGAATTTGTGAAAAGGCAAAAGAAATTAATCCAAAGGTTATTGTTCACAGCGACGGAGTGCAAGCCTTTTGTAAGATAAAAATAAGTATGAAAGATTTGGGTGTGGACCTATACACAATATCTGCACACAAAGTTTATGCACCAAGAGGTATTGCAGGGCTTTGGGTTAAAAAAGGTGTCGTTATTGAACCACTGCTTATTGGTGGTGGTCAAGAAGAAGGTTACAGGTCATCAACTGAAAATGTTGCTGGAGCTCTTGCTTTTGATTTTGCAACGTCAAAATTAAAAGCTGACTTTGAAATTAACTATCAAAAGGTTTTAAATTTAAAAAATCAATTTATAGAAAAACTTAATAGTTCTGAAATTGCATATTGCTTAAAAGTTAACTCGGCGGATAATTCATCACCTTATATATTGTCATTGTCTTTTGATAAGATTAAAGGTGAGGTTTTGATGAATATGCTTGAAGGTGATGGGATAATTATTTCTACCGGTTCAGCTTGCTCATCAAAAAAAGCAGGAAATAGAACTCTTGAAGCAATGAACTTGACCAACACGCAAATTATTGGAAGTGTGAGAATTAGTTTTTCTCCGTATGAAGATTACGACATCGATTACATAACAAATACAATAGTTGGTTATGTAAATAAATTACAAAGCAATAATATTAGGAAATAACAAAATGGAAAAAGTAATTTTAATTAAATTTGGTGAAATATTTTTAAAAGGAAAAAATAGGGGATATTTTGAAAAGACGTTAATTGGAAATATTAGAACTTCTCTTGATAAGTTCAACTTGCAGGTTAATCGAATTCCTGGAAGATATCTTGTTAGCGGATACAATGAAGAAGAGGAATCTGAAATTAGTGAAATTGTAAGAAAAATTCCTGGTATTTTTTCATACTCTAAAGCAATTTGTTTTGATACTTCTATTGATGAAATGAAAGTTCAGGCTGTTAATGTTATGGAAGGTCTTAAAGGAACATTTAAAGTTGAGACCAATAGGGCGGATAAAACTTTGGATAAAAATTCAATGCAAATATCGGCACTTCTTGGTGGAGAGATTCTTAGCAAAAACTCAAAACTAAAAGTTGATGTAAAAAATCCTGACCACATTTTGTATGTTGATATTAGAGAAAATGGCAAAACATTTATGTATGAAAATAATATACTAGGTGTTGGTGGTATGCCTGTTGGAACTTCAGGCAATGGACTTTTGATGCTTTCAGGTGGAATTGATAGCCCAGTTGCAGGTTATATGATGGCAAAGCGTGGTGTTAAAGTTTCGGCAGTGCATTTTCATAGCTATCCATACACATCTAATTTTGCAAGAGAAAAAGTGGAGGATCTTGCAAAACTCCTCACACCTTATACTGGGGATTTAAGAATTTATATGGTTTCCATGACTGAACTTCAGGAGCAAATAAATAAAAATTGTAACACCGCATATATGATTACGCTTCTTAGGCGTGGAATGTTTACTGTTGCTGAAAGGCTATGCAAAAAGTATGACAAAAAAATGATTATCACTGGTGAAAGTTTAGGTCAGGTTGCAAGTCAAACAATTGAAAGTATAACAGTTGTATCTGATGTTGTTAAATGTACTCCAATAATAAGACCTTTAATTGCTTTTGATAAATGCGAGACAATTGATATTGCAAAAAAGATAAATACTTTTGAAACTTCTATAAAACCATTTGAAGACTGTTGTACTGTGTTTTTACCAGATAATCCAGTTGTTAAACCTGACATTGAAAAGGTTAAAAAAGAACAATCTAAAATTGATTTTGATGCAATAATTGATAGGGCTATGAAGTCTTTGGAAACTGTTGATATTACTGTGAAAGATTAATAAGGTTTTAGTTTGACTGAATTTGTGTTGAATTTATGATTGTTATATTTATCGCAAATTTCTACAAAATACTCGTAAATTTCAGTGTTTTTTGCTGAAATGTCCTCAAATTTAATTATTTTTGATTCAAAATCACCAACCAAAGAAGATATTGTTTCTTCTTTGGTTTTATTTTTTCTTATGATATTATAGTTATAATTATTGCTTGCATAAAAACATAGTATCGGTTTTTTATCGTGTTGATTTATAACTTCAAGTTTTAGGCTTAGAGTGTTATCTGTTTTTGGTGGTAAGTTTGATTTTGAAAATATTTCTGTTATGCTATTATTTGATTGTTCGGTTTGTGAAATAATATTGTTGTCATAATCATTTTTGTTGATGGAAATTTTTGATACAGAACTTGGGATATCAAAATTTTTTGGTGATGTGTTTTTGTATAGTAGTTCTAAAATATTTTTGCTGATAAGGGTAGGATAGGTTGCTCCGTTAATACTTTCGTTCATATTTTTACCGCCCACATAAGAAATGATTGTGTGCTCAGATGTGTAGCAGATATTGTATGCATCAGAGTTTAATTTTGAGCCAGCTTCACCAACAGTTCCAGTTTTTGAAGCGATTTCAAAATCGAAATCTCTTAATCTTTTTGCTGTGCCTGATTTTGCACAATCTTTTAACATATCAGTTATTAAATACGCTGTGCTTTCGCTCATAACTGATGATTTTTCATTGCTTGAATGATAGATTGTTTTGCCATTATTGTCATCAATTTTTGTGATATATGAGCTGACTGCAAATTTGCCATTATCCGCAAAGGCGGTATAGGCGTCGCACAAAGTTTTTAAAGTGACGCCATTGGTAAAACCACCAAGTGCTATGGCAAGATTGTTGTCTGAATTTTCAAAATTAATATTTAATTTATTTGCAAAACTATGAGCATTTTTTATTCCTAGCTCGTTAAGAATTTTGACTGCAGGAATGTTGTATGAGTTTTTTAGTGATTCACGGACAGATACGTAACCGTGATATTTTTTATCTGCGTTTTCTGGAGAATATCCAGAAATGTTTATTTTTTCATCTAAGATTTTTGTTGCAGGTGAAATCATTCCTTTTTCAATGGCGGGAGCATAGACTAATACAGGTTTTATTGTTGAACCAGGTTGTTTTTTTGATGCTAATACTTGTTTGTTGCCAATAACAGAAATTATTTTATTTGAATGATTTTCAACTACAATTGCAGAGATATTGGTGGAATTTTGCAGATTTTTATAATTATTTGAAATAGTTTCAGTTATTTTATTGTTTAGGTCTAAGTTAACATTTGTGTAAATTTTTACCTTTTTATTTTTTATGTTATTTTCTGTTGTTTTTAATTTTTTGCAAGCTTCTTCTAGTATTTCGTTGTATAGGTAGTTATTATTTGCAAGCTTTATAATATTTAGGCTTACTGGTTCAATGATTGCTTTGTTATAGTCTGATTCGGAAATTTTTTTGTATTTTTTCATTAATGATAAAATCAAATTTCTTCTTTTGATTGCTACCTCTGTATGATTCTCAATATCGTATACACTTGGTGCGTTTATTGTTCCAGCTAAAAGAGCACTTTCTGCAAGGGATAATTCGGAAGCTGATTTATTAAAATAATGCCTCGACGCATTTTCTACGCCATAGCAACCATTTCCAAAGTAAATATTGTTTAGGTACATTTCGAGTATCTGTTCTTTTGAATATTCTTTTTCCAGTTTTTTTGTTAAACTAATTTCTTTTAATTTTCGCTTTATGGTTTTTTCACTCGAAAGCTGAGTATTTTTTATTAGTTGCTGAGATATTGTTGACGCACCTTCAGAAAAAGAACGGTTTTTTATGTTTGAAATAATTGCACCGCCAATTCTAATATAGTCAATTCCTTTATGGCTGTAATATCTTTTGTCTTCAGCTGAGATAAATGCGTTTTTTGTATCGCTAGAAAGTTTTGTTAGGGGAATATAGTTAGACGAAGATGGTATTATTAAGTTGTTTTTATAATCAAAAATTTGCAGGTTTGTTTGCGATGATGATTCTTCAAGTTTTTCCGTGTCAAGGGCTAAACCGTTTGTTGTAACAAAGAAAAAACTAGCACTAGAAATGAGTGCTGAAATAAATATAAAAACCAATGAAATGGACACAATTTTTATAAATTTTTTAAATCGTTTCATCAAAAGTACCTTTATTTTTATTATTTTCGACAAAAGTTAAAATTATTCGCTATTTGCTAATATCTCAAATTACTTTTTCGTTTTTGTTGAATTTAAAAAAAATTTAATATATAATTTATCTTGAATTACTATGGAGATATTATGGAAAATAAAACTAAGAAATATTTAATTTTAACTTATGGTTGCCAAATGAACGTGCACGAATCTGAAAAACTTTCAGGTATCTTAGAATCTAATGGTTATGAGCCTTGCTCGAATGCTGTTGATGCTGATGTTGTTGTGTTTAACACTTGTGCAATTCGTGAAAGTGCAGAACAAAAGATTTTTGGCAATATTGGAGAACTTAAAAATATTAAACTTGCAAAACCTGATATGATTATTGCAATCGGTGGTTGTATGAGCCAGCAAGATCGTTACGCAGATGAAATTATGGCAAAGTATCCTTATGTGGATATTATTTTTGGTACGCATAATTTAGGTGATTTTGAAAAATTGTTAAAGAAGAGAATTAATACCAGTAAAAAGGTTACCTCAGTTGTTGAAAGTGAGGAAATTAAGGTTAGGGACTCAATGAAACTCGTAAGAACTAGCGGAGTTAATGCTTGGGTAAACATAATGTATGGTTGCAATAATTTTTGTACATATTGTATTGTTCCTTATGTTAGGGGAAGAGAAGTTTCTAGACCAGAACAAGATATTTTAAGAGAAGTTGAAGAACTTTTGAAAGAGGGTTACAAGCAAATTACTCTTCTCGGTCAAAATGTAAACTCTTACAGCGGTCTTGATGAAAAAGGTAATCCTGTTGGTTTCGCAAAACTTTTGAGTGATATTGATGAATTTGACTTTGAGTTTAGACTCAGATTTATGACGTCGCACCCAAAGGATTTGTCTTTAGAGGTTATTGATGCAATTGCAAATTCAAAGCATATCTGTCACGGAATTCATTTGCCAGTTCAGTCTGGAAGTGACAAAATTTTGGCTTCAATGAACAGACGTTACACAAAAGAAAAATATTTAAAGCTTGTTGAAGAAATTAAAGCTAAAATACCCGATGCAGAACTTACAACAGATATTATTGTTGGTTTTCCTGGTGAAACGGAAGAAGATTTTGTGCATACGCTTGATGTGATAAAAAAAGCTGAATATATGCAAATTTTTGGTTTTTTGTACTCTAAACGAAAAGGTACAGTTGCTGAAAAAATGGAAAACCAAATTGATTTAAAAACCAAAAAAGAAAGACTATCTAGGCTATTATCTGTTAAAAATGAAATTGTTGACAGGCAGGCAAAAGCGATGGTTGGAAAAACCTACAAAGTTCTTATTGAAAGTTTTGAAGGCGAGACACTTTATGGTTCACTTGATTCAGGAAAAACAATTTCTTTAAAAGGACCAAGCAGATGTGTTGGTGAGTTTGTTGATGTTAAGGTGGTGTCTGCAAGAAAATCAGTAATTTACGGTGAAATTGCTGACATCAGTGTCGTTGATAATTTTAAAGAAAAATCATTCAAACTGCCTTTAAAGGTTTCTATTCTTCCAAAAGACGTTAAAGGAATGAAACTTATTAGAGAAAATAAACAAAACAAAAAGAAAATTGATGATTGTAAATCAAAAAAGAAGTAATGGAGAAAATCTATG
>CAZFPH010000048.1:0-7674 GCA_964520955.1 uncultured Lachnospiraceae bacterium | reverse complement strand
AGTTTAGATGCCTCACCTGCTAATTCTTTTACTTTTACAAAACTTTCGTTGATTTTGTTATACTGCTCAGCACATTGCCTTATTGCATCATAACTAAAATCAACAGGTTTTCTGTAATGAAATTGAAGAATAAAATATCTGATAATCATTGGGTCAAAATCTTTGAATAAATCTTCGAGTGTAATAAAATTTCCAAGACTCTTACCCATTTTTGTTCCGTTAACAGTGACAAGATTATTGTGCATAAAATAATTAACAAAATTGCAACCATTAGCTACTTCACTTTGTGCTATTTCACTTTCGTGATGTGGAAAAATATTGTCAAGACCGCCTCCGTGAATATCAAATGTTTCGCCAAGGAATTTTTTGCTGATTGTCGAACATTCTACGTGCCAACCCGGATAACCGACTCCCCATGGAGAATTCCAACGCATAATATGTCCACCAACTGCAGATTTCCAAAGTGCAAAATCCTCAGGATTTTCTTTATCGTCAGCAATTTCAATTCTTTCGCCAGATAAATTATTTTCAAGTTTTCTTCCTGAGAGTTTTCCGTAACTTGCAAGTTTGTGAACAGAAAAGTAAACATTTCCTTCTTTTGTTACATAAGCGTAGCCTTTATCAATAATTTTTTGAATAAGCTCAATCATTTCAGGAATAAATCCAGTTGCCCTTGCACTGATTGACGGTCTTTTTATATTAAGCATATCCATATACTTAAAATAAATAGACTCATATCTATAAGCAAGCTCAAATGGGTCAACGTTTTCTTTTTGTGCTTGAGCCACAATTTTATCTTGACCGTCATCAGAATCACCAACTAGGTGTCCAACATCTGTGATGTTTTGAACATACTTTACTTTGTAACCAGAATACTCAAAAAATCTTCTTACTACATCGAAGTTTGTGTAAGACCTAGCGTGTCCAACGTGTGGAGGTCCATAAACAGTTGGTCCACAGACATACATACCAACCCTGCCTGCATTGATTGGTGTAAACTTTTCTTTTTTTCTCGTAAATGAATTATAAATAAACAAATCCATAAGTCCTCCTAAAATAAAAAGTGAGCAGTTATCTACTCACTTCTGTTTGAAAAATATTAGACAACTGAAAGCACCTTTAAAAAATAAAGGTTAAAACAATATTCAGTTGCAACAACATTTCTTCATAACTTATCCTCTAACAAAAGTATATATCACAAATTTTTCAAAGTCAAGCATTAGTTAAATATTATTTGCTACAAAGAAAGCTGAGTGAATATCGTCAGCAAGCCCACCAACCTCTAAAGCATTCCCCACTAAAAACAATTCACCATAATAATCGTTTTTAATTAGCTCATAATATAGTTTATTGTTTGGATACAAATCTGGTTCATAAATAAAGATATCAGAATCTATTGATTTTGCCTCTGGCAAAAAAGAATATTTAATTTTGGAGTTTGAATTTAAAATTACGTTTAAATAATCTATTTTTTCTAGATTATTGTTAACAATTAAATCAACCGCATCTTCTTCTATTTTCTTTACTTTTGCAAACATAAAAACCTTGGCTCTTAATTTGCGAAGAGCGTAAGCATAATAAGTAACTTTAGCGTTTGGCATTTTTGAAAAAATATTTGCCGATGGAATAATAATATTAACTTTCTTTTTCTGTTTCAGCAGATACATTGCTAGTTTAAAAGAAAGTTCAGACTTTGCTAGTATTGTTATTGTGTTCTTGCCTGATATCTCTTTTTTATCATGCAAGACTTCGTAAATACTTTTTACATTTTTTAAAACAGCACCTGTAACATTTAAAAATCTTTCATTAAATCCAGTAGCAATAATTATTGATGAATAGCCATTGAACATTTCTTTTTTTGGCAAGAATTTTGTATTTGTAAAAATATTTATTTTGCCATTTTCCGCAAAACTCCTCAGTTTTTGTTCAAATAATTGCATTAAACTAAGCGTTTTTATATCAAAATCATAAACACAGCAATCCTTGCCCAGCGTATTAATTTCCTTGTTTTGCTCATATAAATCCACTTTAAATCCTCTTTCTGCAAGAACAATTGCTGAGACTATACCAGCAACACCTGCACCAATAATAGCTACAGGTCTTATTTCTTTTTTTGTTGCAGGTTTTAGATTGTATCCACTAATTATTGGATTGATTGCACACTTAATTCTTCTGTATTTATCTGAAAAATCATTACAATAACAGCATTTTATACAGATATTGTTAACTTTTTGCATTTTTTTATCGCTTAAAAATTCAGTATCTGAATAATAATTTCTTGTTAAATCAATAGAATTAATTGTGTTTGTTTTGATTGCGTTAAGAATATCCGCATCGATTTTGCAATTGTCTTTGTAAAATAAATACACGTCTTGACCATATTTATTCTTAACATTTAATTTGACAAGGGATTCTTTTATATCTGAATAAAATTTTAAAAATAAATTATGTCCTTCAAATTCAGTAAAACTACTAAAGAATTCTGTTTCATAAGTTCCAAAATCAAAAATGAAACCATCGGTGCCAGTTTTAACTAATTCTGTTAACAAATCAATAAAATTTTTCTCTTTATTTTCGGTATTTATTTTTTTTAACGATTGAATCCTTTTTGTGTTTTCACCATAAATTTCCTTGATAAAACTGCAAGGTGAAATTTTTATAAATATTGGATACTCACCTGCATTTTCACTAATAGTCTTAATTATTTTCAAAAGTAGTTCATTATTCTCAGAATAATAGCCAAAAACACGTCTATTAAACTCATTAGATGTCATCTCTCCCAGAATATTAAATAGCGTTGCATCAATCATTACGCCGTCAAAATTTGACTTCTTTGCAAATAATGCAATCTCTTTATAGATATCAACAACTTCATTAAGCGTGCCATCGCTTATTCTTGCACATAAATAATTTGAATCACTATAACTTCTGTTAAATGATGGCGAATAGCTATAATTATGGCGATAACTCTTTATTCCTCTGCCAGCCATTGGTTTTATTGTTAAAAATAATTTAGTTCCAAAAGCGTGAACATTTCTATTAAATTCTTTAAATTGATTTACCAGCCCATTATTTTCACTGTGAAAAATAAGATAATTACCTTTATTAAATGATAATTTTCCGTCAAAAATACCCTCTGTAAACACCATACCAACGCCACTTGAACAAGTTTTCAAATAGAATTCAAACCACTTATCGATATCATTTTTTAACAAATTATCTGCATTTGCTAAATTATTTATATATAAATGATTTTTTACTTCAAAATCACAGCATTGCCATTTGTCAAATATTAATTTTTGGTCAACTTTTTTATCATTCTCCATATAATAATTATCACTAATAATATCATTTTTTAAATTATTAAAAATAGATTTTGAAGAAGTGTTTTCATTTTCCATATTATAATGATTTACAAAAATCCAAAAATAATACAAAAAACAAAGAGGAGAAATTTCTCCTCTTTATTTTATTGTTTTGCTGGAATTGAACTTAATTCTACTACAGTTGTAGTATTGTCAATTACATTATAGTCAGCATTTACTTTGTAAGATACTTTGATTACATTGCTTGTAATCTTGTTAACTATCCTTGTGTTTGTGCTGCTAATATCAATAGCAATGATATAGTTATTGTAATAACTTGTACCACTATAAGGAAGTTCATTTCCCTTGATAGCTAATGATGTTATATAAGTTGGATATTTAACAGATGTTGAACTAATAATCTCAGCGATGGTTTCATAGCTTGAGTTAACCAATTGGTTAAGCAATACTCCGTCGTCTGGGTTTCTGTAATAGTAAATTACAAGCATAAAGGCTTCTTCTAATGTCAATCCGGTGAATACTCTAGTCTTCTCAACATTGTTGGTTGTAATTGTGAATGATACACCGTTTAAGTAATAACTGTTCATCATTCGAAGTTCATCATAAGTTAATACAACATATTTCAAACCGGTAGCACTTAATGAAGTGTCTGTAGCGTAATTGTAATAAACAGTATTAATATACTCAGAATTGAAGTTGTAGTTGATTTGATTATTTGAAACCTGCTCTTCTTCAACAGCAGAAATATTAAAGCTGAAGTTATTTGAAAGTGTAAGAATTGTTGTATTTTCAAATGAAAGAATCTTTGCTGATGACTCGTCATTAGGATCTTCAAGTTCAATTGTAAACACTAGCTTAATGAAGTTACTTGAAACAACGTAATGGTTATTTGTGCTGTCGTAATAGTATGCAAGTAAGTACTGAACTTTACCAGCAGAATCTTGACTAAGTGATATTGTGCAAGTATTATCGCTTGAAATGCCGTAATTTGTAACAGCACTATTTCTGTAAATATACTTAGCAAATGCATCACTAATGTCGTGATAACCATTTGTTACATAGTCTGAAATCTGTTTGAGGATTGCACCAGAAACAAGAACATAGTTAAATGCAGACTTGTAAGTTGAATTGTTAAATGAATAAGTTATACCTGTTGTTGGGTCAAACTTAGTTGTAAACATTAAATCAGCGTTTAATGTAATGTCTATTGTTTCATTAACAAGGTCGAGGTATGCATTGGTTGTAGTATCTGTAAGTAATACATCTGTAAAGAACATATCTTCAACAAATACAACCTTTGCGGTTTGGTCATTTGCGTTAATGTAAACATAGTTTGATGTACACTTAGCAAGATAAGAACCCGAGCCATAGAAAGCAAATAAGTATGTATCGCTTGTCACAATAAATGAATCATCTGTTAGTATTCTTGCACTGCTAATAAGTTGATTAAGTCTTACTTCCCTTGTTCCGCTTGTTGATAAGAATGTTTGCATTTGTTCAGTTGTAAGTAACGCAAATTTCAACTTGTCTTGGTCATAATTTGTGCCGAGATAATCAGTGAAACTAGAGTACATTTGAGACTTGTCAACAATAACAAGAGTTCCTTCTTGAGAAGCTGATAGTGATGTTGATACTGTGTTGGCGTTAAATGCTAAGTTATTGCTTATCTTATAGTATTTTTTAACACCAGAAGATACGTCAAGATATCTGTCTGCTACAGCAATAATTGTTGATGATGTTCCCTCCTTATAGAAGAATGGGAATACATATCTAACACCCTGGTCAGTGCTTCTATTAAAGTCAACATTTTGACTATTATTAAAGTCTTCAATATAAGCGTAACCTAAACCAGAACCGATCAAACTCTTGAGAGCGGTTGCAGGTGTTGAACCAAGAGACCTTGAGTACAAATATTTTTCATAACCTTGTTGTGTTAAACCAATAAATTGTACTGAGCTACCATTATAGAATGTAACAGCTCCGTTTGTTGAGACTTCAAAGAATGTAATCTCGTTAGCATAACCAGTTCCAATAGTGATAGTATTATTTGAAGAACTATACGATACCTTGCTGTTAGTGCTATTAAAGTCAAAATCAACTTTTGCATAAGCTTGAACAGCATATATGTTACTATCAATTTTTGTTGATGTTGAGAGTATTGGCAGTGTTAATTCTGCTACACTATTCTCACCAACTTTAATAGTTACTTCAGCATAGTTACCACTAATACTTGTAACAACAAAATGCATATCATCTTGCTCAGTGAGTTGTGCCATATATGTATAGCCTAAGCCACTTAATATCGAGTTATTAACAATTACATAGCAAATTAATTGCATATCTGGATACCAAGAGTTGATTGCAGGTATTGCTTTAAGCACATCACGACCAGAAGTTGTGTCTATATATGCACTATTATCTACACCAACCCAGCTTCCACTGATATAACCATACTGGCTGGTTGTAAAGCTTCCGTCAGATTGTAATATTGATGAAGTACCTGTAAGAATGTAATTAGAGTTGCTTTCATACTCTTTGTAATGGTTATTAGTACTATCCCAAGTGTAGAATACAACTTTCTTAGATGTACCTTCTTCCCTTATAAACTTACAAACAAGTATCAATGTTTGGTTAATCATTTGGTCTTTTGTTTCATCGCTAATTGGTTCTGTACTATCACCAATATACCAACCAACTTTAATAACATCACTGATGGTTGCAAGTCTTGTATCCCAATCAGTAATTACATCATAGATTGTTTTACCATAATCAATTTCTAACCTTTCTTGGAAGTTTGTACCTTCTCCGTTTTGGTCATCAGAAATAACAACTTTAACAGTAACAGCAAATTTCTGTACTGCGTATTCACAAGCGATTTCCATATCAGTCTTAATGTTGCCAAGTGTAACATATACATACTGAGTATTTTCAGGCTTGTTTTCGTAATGAATTGTGTTACTACCCAGTGTGAATGAGTCTGAACCATTATTTACAGTTGTTACCTTAATTGAATTGAATACATAAGATAAACCTAAATCAAGTGATTCATAATCAGACTTAGAAGTCTTTGTCATATTTCCATTCTTGTCGACTGTGTAGTGACTACTTGTTATAACTGTCTTTCCGTTTGCATCTAACGTTTCTTCAATAGCGCCTTCACAAACATATTCAAATGTGCCATCGCTAAGAACTTCGTAAAGTGTGAAGCTTTCAATAATAACTTTGTTATTAAATTGATCTTCAGCAGACTTAAACGCCAAGTTCACCTCAAGTCGATAAGGCTTTTTGTTGTACTCATTTGTATAGGTAATAATGAGTCTTGACAATGCTCTACCAGCTTCGAGAGGTATTGTTACAACGTGTTCATCAAGGAAGTACTGAACTTTTTGGTCAACAGCTTGAGAGAATCCAATAGATGCAGTCAAGTCGTTAACTAATTGATAAACACCATTAATCCTTGCTTCACTTTCAGTTGAGTTACGAACACTAATATCGTAAGAATTTGTTGTGTAGCTAGCAAATAATGTAAATCTGTTGTGTGGAACGTCATCGTAGATAATGTTAGGGTCAACAGTTAAGAGTGTTCCATCTTGAACAATCGCATCTGTGAGTGGATTAATTTCAACGATTACATCTCCACTATAATCAACCTTTTCATAGAACAATTGATTGAATACTTGTTCTGTAAATACAACGTCTTGAAGCACACCCTTATCAATAATTTTGTTATTATTAACATCAGATGTAATGTAATGAGTATTTAACGATTCGTAAGTGTAACCAGCAGCGAGTATTCCTAAACCATCAAGTTTATATGTACCGTTTGTTGCAGTTCTGAATGACTGGTCAAAGTAGATATTGAATGCAATGTGGTCATTCTTTCCACCTTGATAAGTTAGAACTGTATTGTTGTCAACAGTATATTTATTACTTAAGCTACCTAAGTATAAGTAGTAACCAGAGTCATCTTGGTTGTAGTTCTTTAGAGTTGAATAAGATGAACCAGGTATTGGATACTTGGTATTCATACTTACATTAATTGTGAACATTTCAGCTGTCCAACCTAAATATAATACAACAAAGTGATATTCTTGATCCCAATCTTTAGCAACTTTTGTAGCATTAAATCCATCACCGTATTTTTCACGATTACCTTCGGTTGTTATATATTGTCCAGTGATTGATGATGTGTAAAGATAACTCAAGTCATTAGCACCATTTGCATTTACGCTATACACAATTGTAGATTTGTCTAATGCTTTGTCTGCTATATAAGGGGCTATATAAGAGGCTGAAGCTGTTGTGTATAATTCTGGGTATACTGCATAGTTGATGAATGAGTAACCTT
>CAZFPH010000047.1:0-7674 GCA_964520955.1 uncultured Lachnospiraceae bacterium | reverse complement strand
ACCTGGAATATAAACAATTCCTTCCATTCTGTTTGTAAGTCTAACTCTGGCAATTTTTCTAAGAGCTGAGTTTGGCTTTTTAGGAGAAGTGGTTGTTACGTTTAAGCAAACGCCTCTTTTTTGTGGGCATTTTTCAAGTGCTGGACACTTTGCTTTTTTAGCAATTGGTTCTCTACCTTTACCATGACGGATAATTTGGTTAATGGTTGGCATAGTATTACCTCCTCTATAATTTTGGTGAATTTTCTCTAAACCCAACGAGGAAATTCTTGAACAATACACCCCTTTAATCGCGTCACCGTTGCAATAAAAAAGGGCATAATGTCAAACATAACATTTTATGCCCTATCATTTTACATTTTTTTTTGTTATAAGTCAATAAGTTTTGGATAAATTTTTTTGACTTTTTGTTTTTGATCTTTATTTTGTTACAATTTAACAGTTTAAGGGGTCATAATGCTTGGTGCGTAAGCTTTTGCGTCACGCCTTCTTGAAAGAGAGGCTTCGTATTTAGCCATAAGCACTGCCTCATCTTTTATTTTTACTGGTTGAACTTCGGTAATGCCCATAGCCTCTTTTGTGACTTTTAAGTCAAGAGGGTTAACTTTTTCAATTTTTGCACCTTTTTTGCTTTTTGCAGGTTTTGGAAGTTTTTTAACTTCCGCAACTTGTTTTGTTTCGCCATCAGACATAGCAAAGCTGTCCGACGCCACTTTTCCTCCTGGTGCAATTTCCACTGCACGACTTCTACCCGCTTCTGCTTCCTGCTCTTTTAATCTCTTTTCGTACTCGGCTCTATTTTTGAGGTAGATAAGTGTCAGTTGTTTTGCTTGTTCATAAACCTCAGTGATTTCGCTTATGGTCATTGGCGAATATAAGTTAGATTTGTCAACCTGCCCACTAATAAACCTCTTTTGGCTAGAAGCTTCGCCGTCTTCATACATCGCATCGAACACTGCTTTGCATATAAGTTTATCTTTTGTAGTTGGGAACAAATAATCCAAAAAGCCTGCTTTTTGAATTTCACTTGCTGTTTTGAAATATTCAGCTTTATAGGCAACAACTTTTGGAACAGCCTCCCTAATGTTTTCTACACTTAACATAGGTCACCTCCTACATTAAATTTTTGGCTAAATTATAGCATCATCTCTGGTCCATTGAAACACATACCTGAAAAGAATGTGTCGCAACCATCGTCCGCCCAACCGAATGTTACACAGCCGTTACCACCTTTTCCAGGTTTAACCCTAGAAACTCTTATTGCTTCACTTTCGGTGAACACCTTAGGCTTTGGACTTCTATCCTTTTCAATAGTTGTTTCAACTTTAGTCGATATATTTTTATCCTTTTCGCCAAATGGGTTATCGCCCTTATTTCTAAGTTTACGCTTACCCTTTTTTACGAATGAACCGTCATCTTTGGTGTAATAATCCTTTTTGTCTTTTTTATCTAACGAAATTGCAAGATTATTAGCTGCTGTTTGAAGAGTAGACATCATAATATCCATAAAGTTTGCCCAAGCACGCTTAAATAAAACCGACATATTGTAACAAAGTTCAATGGTATGCCTCATAAGTGGAAGTTCACGAATATAATCTAAAAACTCTTCCATTTCTTCATCAAGCTCATCATAATCACCTTCGGACTCAAGAGCCCAATAAAGTTCAGCCTGATCTTTAGGTGAACCACAAAGAAAGTTAAAATAATCCGCTTTCATTTCGTTAGACGTACACTTTTTGTGTTCTTTTTTGAAAATTGCAACTCTCTTTCGTGTGCTGACTAAATCACCAGGTGAAAGTGATAATTGCTCATCACCGATATTACTCATAAAAGCCTCCTCTTAACCTAAGCAGTTTTTTCTGCTGGGCTAATACTAGCCGCTCTTGCTTGTCTTCTTTTAGCTAAAGATTTTTCATAAGCTTCACGCCTCTTTGCTTCAGACTGTGCTAAAGCGTCTTTTTGTTCTTTTGAAGTAAGATCTTCTTGCAATTCTTGATGGCTTACTTTTTCAACTTTTGGCTTTCTGCTTGCAAATAAACCTTTAATTCTGTCAAGGAGTGTTGGTTTTGGTTCTTTGCGTTTGCTGTTTGTGTCTTTTTCAGCCTTTGCTTTTTCTGTTACCTCAGCCATTGGAACAACCGTGTAGTTATCCCCGTAGTACTCTTCTTCAATTTCAGCACCAGTTTTAAGATATGGCTTATAAGCTTCTGGCATATCGTTAACTGCTTCAGCCTTTCTTTTTGGAGCTAAGTACTCTAAGTTTTCTATCGCAAGCTTAAATGCTCTTCCATAGAGAATTGCAAGGTCTTCGGCAAGTTCTTTGATGTATTTGAAGATATCAAGAGGGTTAAAGTGATAAATGTCGTCTTTTTTACTCTCATCTCTCTCTTTAACATCTTCCTCGATTTCTCTTGCGATAAACTCTAAGTTATCTGCATCTTCTGGATAGTTTGCTGAGTAGGTTGCAAGAAGTGCTATTTTATCTTCTGCTGAAGAGCAAGCAAATTTCAAGTAACCTTTTTTAATTTCAGGATTTTCAATTTTGCGAAGTTCGTTACTGATAAACTCAAACTTAGAAATATCGATTTTTTCTTCCTTTTTCTTGTTTGCCATAACTCACCTCCATTTTTACTTCAGGTCTCATTTTTCTAGTAATAATATTATAACCATTTTTTGTAAAAAGTCAAGGTTTTTTAAAAATTTTTATTTGCGGTGTAAAATTTGAAATTTTCAGCATTTATACAAATTTTCTGCAAATAAAAAACCACTGTTTCCAGTGGTTTGGTTTTTTATTCTATTGTTTCATAAACACATAGTAACGCCAACCTTCGGCAAAGTCATCAAACTTCCAAGTATCAACAAGCTTAAGGTTTGGATAAGCAAACGCACAAAGTTCAGAAGCATTGTAGTTATTGAAATTTCTGTCATAAGCATCGCCGTCAATATTAACATAGCTTCTCTCATAATTTTTGCCAACGCCATCAAGTGACGAGATGAGAAGTAAGCCACCCTTTTTCAAAACTCTTGCCATATTTTGGAATGTCTTTTTCATTTGGTCAACGTTTACGTGCATAATTGTTGCCAAGCAGAACATACCATCAAACCTGCCGAGTTTTTCAAGAGACTCAGTTATATCGCCCACAAAAAACTTGCAAGAAGGGACTTCCTTTTTTGCAATCTCGATAGACTTTTCACTCAAATCCACACCAACCGTTCTTGCTCCAAGCTTAGACATAATTTTTGAGTCGTAGCCAGCACCACAACCAAGGTCAAGAATTTTTGGGTGAGCAAAACCAACTTGATTGAAACAATTATAGAATTTTTCAAGTATTAAGCTCTGCTTTTTTTCCTTATACCATTCGTCAGACCAGCCCGTAGTGGTCTTGTTGTAATAATCAGTAACATTTTTCATTACATTTTCTCCTAATTTTATTATAATTAATTTTTATTATGTTGTCAAAAATAAGACAGCCCTTTTTGATTAATTTTATAAAGCCCAAAATCTGGCGAAAATACGATGAAAAAATCGTTTAAAATTCAACAAACCCACCATTTTAACCGCATAGTCCTGAGAATCAACCGGGCTCTCAATAGCACAAATTTTTAGCGAGTCAACATAGCTCCTTACAAAAAACTCATTAATACTTTTTAAACTAATAAAAATAACCTAATAACATTTATTAAAAAACGCAAAATTATAATTTTTTACATAAAAAATCTAGCAAAAGCTAGATTTTTGGTTTTCTATTTTGTTTTAAGTAACCAATCTTGTACTCAATTTTTTTGATTTTTCCAATGATTGGAGCTTCGTCAACCGTAAGTTTACTCTCGATTAATGCAAGAAGTTTGTGGTAGGTGGCTTTGTTCATTTTGTATGTGAAAAAGTAGCCACTTTTTTCTATATCAACGCCAACAAGACTTCCGTATTCTTTAAGCTGGCTGAACTTTGTTTTGTTTCTGTACTCATCAATAGTGTAACAAACAAGGTCGATGATGTTATCAATATTGTTTTCATCTTTTTTCCTTGTGAGTTTTCTAATTTTTTTTCTGAGTTCTTTTGGAAGAACTATAACTATTGATTGCAAAATGTTATCGACATCACTAAAAAGTATTACGTTTTTGATTTTTAAAACATAGGACATACTTTCGATATCTCGAAGCCTGACCATATATTCATAGCTGGTGTAGTCATCATCAACACACACAACCTCAAAACCAACAGTTAGTGCTAATTTATGCAAATCGATTTTTGCCACTATGTTGCTCCTTTATTATTGTTACTCGTTAGGTGTTTCGTCTACGCTTGAGCTGTCGGAGTGTTGCTCGCTATTGAGTTTTTTTTTTCAGCTGTAAATATTGGAGATACTGTATCAATGAAAGCATTCATAACACCGCGTTCGCCAATTTCACCATTAAATTCAAATTTTTTACCAATTTCTTTAAGTACGCTTTCAATACCTTTAACACTATGACTTGGGTCAACCCAACTCTCTCTGTTCATTTGGTCGTTTGCACTAAACATAATTTTTCTTTCATCGCAAACCATTTCAGCAACTGTTTTGTCATCGTACTCACCGCTCAAAATTCTATCCATTTCATTAAGAAATTTGCCACTGAATAATGATGGTTGTTTTGCTATTCCTGGAACAACTGAGTTTGTTAAAGAAGATGCAACTCCAGATTGAAACGCTAACATATATGGTTTTCTTTGTCTATCAAAAAACATAAACACATCTGTCATAAGAGCATTTGAATCTTTTTCACCAAAACTCTCTCTTTTTTCTTCACTAGCTATACCACCTAACATTACACCAAGGATATAAGCTTTAGCTCTTTTAGTTACATTTGGATTATTAAAAAGTCCTGTACTGTAAATTGATTCACTCATTAGTCAATATCCTCCGTAAATACAAATTCATTCAAGAAATTCTTGTGATACTGCTCTTGTTCTGTGAGAACAATAGTATCTTCTTCGATATCTGTTGAACCAAGTAAAACCACATTCTTTGGGTTGAGTGCTTGGATTTCAGCATAAGAAGAACTTGTTTCAATTTTTGCATCGTATTTAATTGCAGATGTCATATAGAACTTCAGATAGTCTTTAGCTCTTGAATAAACATCTTCTATCGAAAAACCAGATGCAACTAGATTAAGGTCTGGGTAAAGTGCTGTGTATAAATCGTTTTCATCTGTAAAAATTACCATTGGATATATGTATCTTTTCATTATTACCTCACAATAAGTCTATAGTAACCTACTTTGATTTTAACACCAATAAATCCAAAAGTCCAACAAATTAAGCTTTTTTATTGACTTAATTTGTAGTTGATTAATTCTAGCATTTTTTTTGCGATTTGTAAATACCAAGTGCCAAAATGCCTAATACAAAAACCTCTGAATTTAGAATTTGTTATAAAACTTTTTTATAATGACTTTTCTTTTTTATTTTTGCTGATATAATTAATTTTTGTTATCTGACATAATAAAAAACACCCGCTTTTCTTGGCGGGTGTTTTTTTGTTTTTGTTAATCCACAATAGTGTTTTCGATTTTGAAATACACTGAAATTTCTGCATTTTTGCCATACACATCAAGGAGCGGGCCAGAGCCATCAACCTTGTTTGTTGCAAGTGGCTCAGGTGTGCCCATTTTGTATGCTGCAATATCGTCGGTTTCGTCGTCTTCATATCTTGTTACGGCTTTACCTTCGATTATATATCTTGTTTCGCTAGCGTTATCGTTGGTTGCATAAATTGTGATTTTTTTGCACTTGTCGCCAACTTCAATATTAGCGTTGCCTGAAATTGAATTGAATTTTAGGTATGTCTCCTCTTCTGCTTTAATGGTAACAACACCCTGAAGTCCAACTGCGTTAAGCTTTCCACCAGAATAGATTTCCATACTAGAACTATTTGTGTTTGTGAAAGTTATATCGCTTGAAATTGTTTCAATGTAAACAGTTCCAGAAGCAGAATTTAAACTAATGCTACCAAGTCTTGAAAATAGTCTTGGATTGTTAACAGTCATTCCCGTTCCACCAACAGTGATTTTACCGCGTTTGGTTGTAACGTCAATTTTTGTGAGAGCTTCTTCAACAACAACCTTGCCCATATTGGTTTCAATCTTCATATCACGAACAGAATTCACTGTGATTGAACCACGCTTGGTTGTGATAGAGCCATCTTTAATCTTTTTGATTGTTACGTTGCCTGAACCAGTGCTGATAGTGTTTGTTCCGTCGCCATTTACGTTTCCGAGAATGACATTTCCTGTTTTGGTTGTGATTTTAACAATTCCAAAAATTTCAATTTCGGCGTCACTATTATAGCAACTAATATGTCCGTGACCCGTTTCTGCATACAAGTTTTTGCAACCGATAAGTTTTAAGTTTCTGTTATTTGTTGTTGCGGTGACATCACCAGTAACATCTCTTGCAATTTCAATTTTGCCACCACTTTTTAAGGTGTAATCCTCAGCATTTATTGCAGAGAGCACGTCTTCCCCAATAAAGATGCTGCTGTTTGTTTCATACGAGAATTTCTTTGCACGAACTTCAGCTGTGTAAGAAACCTTTCCGTTAGTTTTTACTGTTATATTTTTATGGGTTGGAACTCTTAAGTCGCCATCAGGACCGCCCTCGTCTTTTTCAAATGTTAAATTTGACTTGCCAAGATTGAGCGTAAGGTTTGTGTTATACGCCTTTGACCCAGACGAAACCGTTGAAAGCGGAATGTAAATTTTTACAAATTTTTCCGTGGCTACGTTTTGGAAAATAAATTTTTCATACTCGTTGACTTTGATGACTGCGTTTCCATTTGCGTCTTTACTAATATCTATTGATGGGTTCTCAATTTTTGACCTAGTAAGACCGCTAAAGTTTTCATAGTATCTAATTTCATAATCCATACCTTGAGAGTAGCAAATGTAAACAGGAACCTCGTCAGTTTCTAGAATAAAGTTACCGCTAAACGAGCCAATCTCGTCAGTTATCACAAGCTTGCCACTATCGAATTTTCTTGTGCCATAGGCGATATATCTAAGGCCAAAGGCTGAAAAGCCTGGTGCTAAAAACAATAGCAAAACAAATCCCACTACCAAAAACAGTGCGATTGCTATAACAATAAAGAAAATTGTCGCAAATCTTTTTGCCATTTTTCACCCCTTATACGTAAAGTATAACAACATTAAATTTTAAAGTCAAACTCGTGACTTATATTTTTTATTAATGAGCATTATTTTATTGATGGCTTTTTACAATATTGTTCATTTTTAAGCAAAAAATAAAAAGGGCATCAGCCCTTTTTGTGTGATTATTAAAATAACTCGTCATCTGATGAAATGTTAACGTCCGAAAAATCCATTTCTGGCATTTCTGGAGGTGGCTCGAGACCCGCAAAAGAATCTTCGGCATTGATTTCATTTTTAATTTGCTCGATGTTTTTAACAAAATCTTCAGCGGTTGTGGCTTGCGATTTTTGTTTTTTGCCCTCTTCATTTCTTTCATACTGGTCAACAATGCTCTGTTCGTTTGCATCTTTTTCAAGGTTAAAAAAGCTTGTTCTTGAGCCGTCCCAACCAAGGTAAACACTGCCTGGTTGACCATTTCTGAACTTAGCAATGATAAGTTCAGCGGTGTAGTTACCTGTTTTGTCTTCCTGAATTTCCTTGGCTGTC
>CAZFPH010000046.1:4089-7682 GCA_964520955.1 uncultured Lachnospiraceae bacterium | reverse complement strand
CTAATCTTTTACGCCGAGCGATAGCAAACCTTGATTTTTGTAAATTAAGTTTGCTAAGGGGCGAGAGATTAGACCCGTGGTTCCACCCTTATTAGTATTCCTTGAAAGGGAATACTCACTTTTTTAAAGATTGCTCCAAAGTGCCTTCGACTTGCGTTTATTAATTCCTTCACAGCTACCGGAACTCTCTTGTAACAACCTTCAAGTTTACTATTCTTTTTCATCGCAATTACAAGGGTAGTATAAAATAATTCCAGAAATTTGTCAACTGTCTCGTAAAACTTTTGAATATAAAAGGGTATTATGTTAATCATAATACCCAAAATTTCAGCATTTACAAAGATTTTAAATTCCATCAATAAGTGAGGCTATAAGTTTTGCCATATCTTCGGGTTCTTCTTCAGCACCATTTTTAAGCCAGCAAAGAAGGGTTGAGGCTATTGCACCAATAACAAACACAGGAATATATTTTGATGTTTTATTCATATAATCATTAGGCATGGTCTCAGCCAGTTTTTTGCTTATTTCATCACCAAAGGTTTTTGCAACATTTGTGTCTTTGAATGAACAGATTATGTTTTTTGCAAATCTAAACTCTTCAAATGTTGCCTTTGCTAGGGCATATTGACTTTTTGATTGCTGATTTTCTAACTTTTTATGTATTTTGTTTGAAATCTCGCCAACTCCTTGAAATACTAAATCTTCTTTAGAAGCGAAGTTGCGATAAAAAGACATTCTTGAAACGCCTGCTTTATTTGCAATGTCACAAACAGAAATTTCGTCATATTGATGTTTTTCAAGGAGATATATAAACGCTTTATATATGTATGATTTTGTTAAATTCTCTTTTTGGGCCATTGTTTTGTCCTCCTAAATTAAAAATATATTATATGTATGATTTTGTAAAGTGTTTTGTAACATATTTACAAATTTTATGTATATGTCTACAAATCGCCCAATTATCGACGTTAAAATATGTTACAACTTATTAAGTTTGATACATAAATGGCAGGTTTTTAAAATTTTGTAACACTTATTTGTAACATTTGAAAAATTATACAAAAAATAGTTACTAAACCAGTTAAAAATAACTATAATAGTATTATCATTTTGAGGAGGCAAATATGCTTGAACTTAAAAATATAAAAAAGTATTACAAAATGGGCGAAAACACGGTTAAAGCTCTTGATGGTGTTAGCTTGAAAGTTGAAGACGGCGAATTTGTTACAATAATTGGTCCTTCAGGTTCAGGAAAATCTACTATGATGAATATTATAGGCTGTCTTGATGTTGCAACTGAGGGTGAATACTACATTGATGGTGTTGAGGTTTCTAAGTATTCGGAAAATCAACTTGCTTTTTTGCGTAACAAAAAAATGGGCTTTATTTTCCAAGGTTTTAATTTGCTTACAAACCTTACCGCTTATGAGAATGTTGAATTGCCATTAATATATCAAGGTGTTCCAAAAAAGGAAAGGCACACAAGGGTTGAGGAAGCCCTTGAAATGGTTGGTATGAAAGAGAGAATGAAACATAAGCCAGCAGAACTTTCAGGTGGTCAGCAACAAAGAGTTGCAATTGCTAGAGCTCTTGCCACAAAGCCAATGTGCATTTTAGCCGACGAACCAACTGGTAACCTTGATTCAAAAACGGGCGACGAAATTATGAAAATTTTGGACGATCTTAATGAAAGGGGTACAACGGTTGTAATTATCACGCACAATGACGAAATCGCTCAAAAATCTAAGAGGGTTGTGAGAATTCACGACGGAAAAATTGATTCTGATGTGATTTCAAAAAAGAAAAACTTAACCTATGGCGATGTTAACTTAAGAGAATTACCAAAAACTAAAGCAAGAAAAACAGCAAAGGAGGAAAACAAATAATGCATCTTTGGCAAGCAATTAAAATGGCGTGTAAGTCACTTTGGACAAACAAGCTTAGAAGTTTTCTTACAATGCTAGGAATTATTATTGGTGTTATGACAGTTGCACTTCTTACAAGTGTTGCGTCTGGTGTGCAAACAGCTGTTATTTCACAAATACGCTCACAGAGCACGTTGTCGGTTATTATGGCAACATCTGATAAAGTAAAATATTCAAAAGTTAACAGGGTTTTACAAAGCAATCAGCCAGAAGCTGATGCAGATGATTATTACGACTATACTCTTGTTAAATCTGTAACATCTGTTGTTGCTAATGACGAAATCTTAGAAGGCTACACAAACAGCGATATTAAAGCATTACTTGTTCCAGAAAAAATTTACACAGATGAAGACTTGCAAAAGTTTGTTGGAACGGCTCTTGAGCCATATATTGAAATGTATAAGTTCAAAAACCCAGCACCTATTAACACCACAATCAATTTGATTGAGGATAGTTATTTAAAGGTTTTTGACCTAGAATTTGAAGGTACTTTCCCTGAAAATGATGGTCAAGTGATGGTTGATGAAGAGTTTGTTAAAACAAACTTTGGAAAAGATGCATCGCTTGAAAGTGTTATTGGTAAAAAAATAACCATTGGCATTAATTCTTATGAAACAGTAAAAGTTAAGTTCAATGAAGCTGTTGCAAGTGAAGTAAAAGACCTAGTTTGTGAAATTATCACTCCGACAGATGAAAGTGTTAGAAATTTGTTTGGTGTGCAAATCATACCAAATGAAGACGGAACTCGTTATGTTGATGGTGAAGACAACACAATACTTATAAATATTAATTTCTATAAAAGATTAACATTGCAAGAACTGGCTGATGCAATATATGCAAATCTTGTTGCAAATTCAGAGCTTACAACAAAATTTGCGTCAGAAACACCTGTTTCAGTTGAAGAGGTTTATGATGACAGCAATGCAAAGGTTTTTGAAATTACTGCAGCAATAAGTGCAGAAGAGGCTTCAGTATTTGGAAATTCTTCTTCAGATTCTAATGAGGAAGAAACAGGTGCTTCAATGTCTATGTCTGGTACAACAGTGAAGGGAAATGTCTATATGCTTTTAGATACAAAGAACTTTGGCTGTGTTGGACTTGATAATTACACATCTATTGCAGAACTTCCTATAACTTATGGTTATTTAAGATATAAAACTGAAGATGTTATGAGTGATAGCACAAGTGTTATTATGGTTGATTTAACACTCAATGAGCAAATAATATTTGGAACGGATTTTATGATGGTTTCAATGAGCAGTGTTGCTTCTATCGTTGATAACGTTATGAATACTTTGACAATAATGCTCACCGTTATTTCAGTTGTTTCGCTTATTATTGGTGGCATCGGCATTATGAATATTATGCTTGTTGCGGTAACCGAGAGAACTCGTGAAATTGGTATCAGAAAGGCTATTGGTGCAAAACGTGGTTCAATCCTTACACAATTTTTGGTTGAAGCGTTAATGTTATCACTTATTGGCGGTGCAATCGGTCTTGGTATTTCGGCTATTGGCTGTTTGATTATTGGACACTTTATGGGTGTTGCAATTTCGATGCCATTATGGGTAATTGGTATGAGTGTTGGTTTCTGTACTATTATTGGTTTGTTGTTTGGTATGTTCCCAGCAATAAAGGCTAGTCATATGCAACCAATCGATGCTCTTA
>CAZFPH010000046.1:0-4079 GCA_964520955.1 uncultured Lachnospiraceae bacterium | reverse complement strand
AGAGATTAAATTTAAGTCTGGATTAACTCCAGACTTTTTCTTTGTAAAAAATGCAGATTCGAAGAAATTCGATATTGACAATAGTTTTTATGTATTGTAAAATATTTAGGGTTATGGAGGAGTGAGTGTAATGGATATTTCACCTTATGCATTTTCAAAATTTTTGTCAGTATCTTTTAGTAAGTACTACACATCATCTGAAACTTGGAAGAATATTTCAAATGATTTTACTCAATCGGTATATAAAATTGTTCCTGAATACAATGAGTTTAAGGCTAGAGCTAACAAGATTATTAATCAAAGTGAAATTCACATAAAGCGTTCAGCGGTTGCAGAAAAAGAATTAGAGAAAGCAAAAAGTTTGAAAAGAGAATGGCACGAGTTTGTTAGCAGATTTTGTGAACTTGAGAGAACTTTTGAAAATAAGTACAAAGACCAACTTGACGAGTTTGATACATTTATGGAAAGTGATGAAAACAAAAATGAATTTTTGGCGGAATATTCAGCTTATTCATATCTTGAGTCGATGTATGAATCACTTGCAAGGTTTGAAGATGATTTAGATGATTACAGGAGCTTGTGCATAAAATACAGGCCACAAACACAGCCAAGTTCTAATTAACAGACCATAAACACCAATACCTTGGTGTTTTTTTATTGCATAAAGTGAGATTTTTCTTTATAATTACAGTTATTAGGAGAGTTTATGGAAAAGACAATTGTTGAACTTGGATTACTTTTAGATAAAGACATTGAATACTATAACAAAATAATGGAAAAAGCGGGCGGTGAGAACGTTTTTAATTGTGAGACTCACGATTTATACTGGACAAATAAAAAGCACGCAGAGCTTGAAAAAATGACTGAAAATCAAATAAAAAAGTCATGCATCCGTTTTAGAATGACAAGCAAGTTCGGTGGAACTTGTTTTGACGGCGATTTTTCTATGGGTCTGTCATTTGACAACTTTAAAATTTATGACGAGCTTGCCGATGACCGCTTTTCTTGTGATATGGAAGAGTTTAAAAAAATACAAGAAGAAATGGAAACTAATGGTTGGTATTTAATTTTTGATACATTTAAAGTTGATTATCAGTACAAAATTGGAAATATGGAGAGCAGAATTCAATTTCAGGAAATCGATAGAATTGGTATGGTGCTTTATTATGACAACCCTGAATACTATGAATTTTCACCAGAAAGGCAGAAAGATGCAATTTTAGACGAGCTTAACTCTTATGGTTTTAACTTTGATAAAGATGTACAAGGCGTGGATAAACTTAGAACATTGCTTACAGGTCAGACTTGTTTTAGTGATAATCAAAATGCATAGGGAGATTTTATGGAGTTTTTTGAAGCAGGGCACGCATTAAAAGATGGAGTTGAATATTTTTTTCGTGAGTGCTGTTATGGTTTAGCTGAAAAAGATGGAAAGTTAATGCTCGTTTACAGCGAAAAAGATAAAAACTATTCTGTTCCTGGTGGCGGAATGGAAGAGGGCGAAACTCCGATAGAGGCAATACAGAGAGAATTTTTGGAAGAAACCGGCTACAGTATAAAACAGGTTAAACACTTTATTGATGTGCATTCTTCAGGAAGGAACAATAAAGGAGTATATGTTGAGCAATTTTCACACGTTTTTAAGGTTGTGATTGATGAAGAATCAAAAGTTGAACCACTTGAAAATTGGCACAAGGCAAATTTTTACACGATTGAAGAAGTGAAATCACTTGTTAAAAGTTATTGGCAGACGCAATTTTTTAATAAGTTTTTGTGAAAATATTAAAATTTGGAGTATAATTTGAAATAGTAATGGAATTGCAGGAAAAAAAGTTTGAATTGGTGTCAAAATTTAAGCCTACAGGCGACCAACCTCAAGCAATTGAAAGTTTGGTTGAGGGCATTAACGATGGGCTTAGAACACAGGTATTGCTTGGCGTTACCGGAAGCGGTAAAACTTTTACTATGGCAAATATTATCGAAAAAGTGCAAAGACCAACGCTGATTATTGCTCACAATAAAACACTCGCGGCACAGCTTTGCAACGAGTTTAGGGAATTTTTTCCAAACAACTCGGTGAATTACTTTGTTTCATACTATGATTATTATCAGCCAGAGGCGTATATTGCGTCATCTGACACTTATATCGAGAAAGAACTCAGCATTAATGATGAAATCGACAAACTTCGCCACTCGGCAACCTGTTCGCTCTTTGAAAGGAAAGATGTTATTATTGTTGCGTCGGTTTCGTGTATTTATGGTCTTGGAGAGCCTAGTGAATATCACAAAATGGCGATATCGCTTAGACCTGGTATGAGTATTTCACGTGATGAAATTATTGAAAGACTTGTAAGCAATCAGTATAAAAGAAACGACATTGATTTTGTTCGTGGAACATTCAGAGTTAGAGGCGACACGCTTGAGGTTTTTCCATCAAACAACAGTGAATATTCGATTAGAATTGAGTTTTGGGGAGACGAAATTGAAAAAATTTCAGAAATAGAGTCGGTTACAGGCAGACCTGTATCCTCGCTTGAGCATATTGCAATTTATCCTGCGTCACACTATGTTGTTGGTGGCGACAGAATGGAAGATTGCCTCAAAAACATAGAAAAAGATATGGAAATTGAGGTTCAAGAGCTTTTGGATAAAGGCAAGATTATTGAATCTGAAAGGCTTAAGCAAAGAACCAGTTACGATATTGAAATGATGCGTGAAATTGGCTATTGCAACGGAATTGAGAACTATTCGAGGTATTTTGATGGTAGACAGCCAGGGGAAACGCCTTACACGCTACTAGACTACTTTCCTGATGATTTTTTGGTTATTATTGACGAAAGCCATATGACATTGCCACAAATTAGGGCTATGTATAACGGAGACAGAGCCAGAAAAGATGCACTTGTTGAGTATGGATTTAGATTGAAATCTGCCTATGACAACAGACCTCTTAAATTTGAAGAGTTTGAGAGAAAGTTCCACCAGATTATTTGTGTTTCGGCAACCCCAGGGACTTACGAAATGGAACTTCAAGACAATATTGCAGAACAAATTATTAGACCTACTGGGCTTCTTGATCCAGAAATTATAGTGAAGCCTGTTGCAAATCAAGTTGACGACCTGATTGGTGAACTTAACAAAACAATAGAAAGTGGTGGCAGGTGTTTGGTTACTACTCTCACCAAAAAGATGGCAGAGGAACTTTCTAAGTATTTAACTGAAGTTGGCATAAAAACCACATACTTGCATTCAGAAATTAAGGCAATGGACAGAATTACCGTAATAAATGAACTAAGAAGTGGTGAAAGTGACGCTTTGGTTGGAATTAACCTTTTAAGAGAGGGGCTTGACCTTCCTGAGGTTAAACTGGTTGCTATTCTTGATGCAGATAAAGAGGGATTTTTGCGTAGTACAGGTGCATTAATTCAAACAATTGGTAGAGCTGCAAGAAATGCAGAGGGCAGAGTTGTTATGTACGCAGATGTTATGAATGATAGTTTGAAGCGTGCAATTGATGAAACTAACCGAAGGAGAGCAATTCAGCAAGCCTATAATAAAGAGCACGGAATAGTGCCAAAAACAATTATAAAAGATATTGTTAATACTTTAAAAATTACAAATAAAGAAACTGATACTTCAAATATGAAGCCTGAGGATATAACAAGGCAGATTGAAAGTTTAACTGCACTTATGAATGTTGCTGTCAAGTCTCTTGATTTTGAAAAAGCAATTGAGCTTAGAGATAAAATTGAAGAACTAAAAATTAAATCTGAAGGTAAAGCTTACCTTAGAAAGAACAAAGTTGAGAAGGTTAGAAATAGGGTATACGAGAGAACAAGAAAGAGTGAAAAAGTGCGTAGATAAAAGTGTTATGTATGACATAATACTTGATAATATAGGCTTTTACACGAATTTTTAACATCGTTATAAAGAGAGAAAATATGGATAATTTTATTAGAATAGTTGGTGCTAAAGAGAACAATTTAAAGAATATTAACTTAGAAATTCCAAGAAATAAACTGGTTGTTTTCACGGGGCTTTCAGGAAGTGGAAAGTCAAGTTTGGCGTTTGATACAATT
>CAZFPH010000045.1:6117-7864 GCA_964520955.1 uncultured Lachnospiraceae bacterium | reverse complement strand
GTAAAGACTTATAGTGTAAAAGTTGAGGGCGAGGTTACTAAAGAAGATACTGAAAAAATGATGAAAGGTGTTGAATTAATTGACGGCACAAAATTTAAAGAATGTGTTGTTACAATTCAAGAGATAAAAGATAGAAAAACAAAACTCGAAGTGCAGATTACCGAAGGAAAAAATAGAGAAATAAGAAAGATTTTTGATAAGTTTGGTTATAATGTAATCTTTTTAAAAAGAGTGTCTATCGGAGATATTAAGCTTGGTGGTCTTACACGTGGAACTTGCAGGCTTTTAAGACCAAAAGAAATTCAATATCTAAAATCATTATAGGTGCAAAATGAAAGTTTGTGTTATTGGTGGTGGAGCATCTGGAATGATGTGTGCAACAATGATTGCACGCAAAGGTCACGATGTTACGCTTTATGAAAAAAATGAAAAGTTAGGAAAAAAGATTTACATAACAGGCAAGGGAAGGTGCAATGTCACTAACCTTGCAACAGGCAACGAGTTTTTGAAAAATGTTGTTGGTGGACAAAAATTTGTTATGGGAGCAATCACAAGATTTAACTCTCAGGACACGATGAATTTTTTTGAAGATGTTGGTATACATTTAAAAGTTGAAAGAGGAAATAGGGTTTTTCCTGTCAGTGATAAATCTAGTGACATAATCAAAGGACTTGAAAAGGCAATGCACTGGGCAGGTGTGAATGTTCAGCTTAACACCAAGGTTGAAAAAGTTTGCACTGAAAAACTTACTGAAGGTATGACTATTTCTGAAGAGGTTGTATACTGCAAAATTACAGGCTATGAAAAATATGTTTCTGGTGTTATCATCAATGGTCAAAAAATAGATTTTGATGCGGTTATAGTTGCTACTGGTGGAATAAGTTATTCATCAACTGGTTCAACTGGTGACGGCTATGAATTTGCAAAAAATATGGGGCATACAATAATAGAGCCAGTTCCTGCACTTTGTGCTATTAATTTAAAAGATAATGAATTAGAGGAACTTGAAGGGCTTTCATTAAAAAATGTAAAAGTGTGCTGTATGCTAGACCAAAAGATAATTTATGAAAGTGATGTTGGTGAAATGCTTTTCACAAAACGTGGTGTTTCTGGTCCGTTAATTCTTTCAGCGTCAAGTTATATCAATAGGCACGACTTAAGCAAACTAAAATTTTATATTGACTTTAAACCGGCTTTAACTGCCGATGGTTTGTATAGCAGATTAGATAGAGATATTGCAAGCATCAAAGCGAAACAAGTTTCCTCGCTTTTAGAGGGATTTTTGCCAAAGTCGCTTATTAAGATTTTTGCTTCTCGTTTAGGGGTGTCTATAACAGATAAAGCAAATCAATTAAGTAAAGAGAAAAGGCAAAGGTTTGTGCAAATGCTAAAGCGGTTTGAGTTAAAAATTGCAGAACTTGATGGTTTTAATTCTGCAGTTGTTACTGCTGGTGGTGTGAATTTGAAAGAGATAGTGCCAAAGTATATGAAAAGTAAAATTGTTCAAAACTTATACTTTATTGGTGAAGTTTTGGATATCGATGCACTTACTGGTGGATTCAATCTTCAGCTTGCATTCTCAACGGCTGTGACCTGTGCGGGTGATTTTAAAGATATAAAAGTTTAATTTTTACAGGAGAGAGTTTATGCTATTTATTATATTATTTGCAATTATATATTTGCCGGTTTCAATATTATTTCCGACAAAAGTATTATATAAAGAAAGACTGCCTAAAAAGAAAAAATG
>CAZFPH010000045.1:0-6107 GCA_964520955.1 uncultured Lachnospiraceae bacterium | reverse complement strand
TTATAATTTTAGGTTTGTTAAAAAATTTAGATTTTTAGCAAAGAAGGAGCTTTTTAAAACAAAGTTCACAGCTTGGTTCTTTAAAAAGATTGGTGCGATTTGTGTTGATAGAGACCAGGTTAGCCCAAGCGTATTCAAACAATGTTTAAAAGAACTTAAAAATGACAAACAGCTTTTCATTTTTCCTGAAGGAACACGAAACAAAAGTGGCTCAGAAGAAATGGGTGATATCAAGAGCGGTGTAATAACATTTGCGTCAAAGGGTGATGCTGAAATCGTGCCAATGGTTATGTATCATAGACCTAAGTTTTTGAGGAAAAATTATATAATTGTAGGTAAGCCTTTTAAGGTTGAAGGTGCTGACCCAAAGAGACTTACAAAAGAAGAAATTGAAGAAAACACTG
This sequence comes from uncultured Lachnospiraceae bacterium, assembly GCA_964520955.1. Lineage (GTDB taxonomy): Bacteria > Bacillota > Clostridia > Christensenellales > UBA1242 > RGIG1681. The sequence goes on along the minus strand of CAZFPH010000045.1, from coordinate 5,703 downwards.
CAAGATACTCGAAAGTTATGGAAGATCTTAGAATAGAGTTAGATAATATTGTTAATTCAAAAAAGAAAAAGAAGAAAAAAAATAAGTAGAGGCAAGCCTATGAATGATTTGCAATTTAGACCACTCACGGCTGATGATTGCTACGAAGTTAAAAGGCTAATTAACATTGTTTGGCGAATAGCGTATAAAAACATTTTCCCAGCCGAAGTTTTTGATAATAAAGATAAAAAACTGCAAAAAAGTTCAGAAAAACTTGAAAATAAATTAAAAAACAACGAAATCTTTGGTTTTGTTGCAATTTTTGAAAATAAAATGGTAGGTGTTTCGATTGGCTCATATGAGAGTGAATATGAATACTATGCTGAACTTGGCTATTCTGATTTGCAAGTTTTGTATATTTTACCAGAATTTCAAGGACAGCATATTGGCACAAGATTTTTTGAAAAAATTACAAATGTTTTAAAAGATGCAAGTAAAAACAAAATGGTTATTTGTGCTCTTGAAGATAATCATAAAGCAAGAAAAGTTTATGAAAAATGGGGCGGAAAACTTGATGTATCTTACACTAAAGATTATGTTGTTTTAGGCAAGTCTTATAAAGACGTATTTTATCTTTACGATTTATAAAAAGGATATTATTATGAAATGCAAAGATGAATTGTTTTTGAAAAAAGCAACCATTGAAGATAAGGATGCAGTCATTGAGTTTAGAGATGAACTTCTTGAGTTTGGTGGTGAAATTAATGGTGAAGGTGGAATTGCCAGAGAAAATATTTCTTATGAAGATTGGCTTGTGAAACTTGAAAATTTTTCAAATCCTGAAACCGTTCCAGAAGGAAAAGTTAGAGGTGACCATTTTTTAACTATTAGAAAAAGTGATAATCGAATTGTTGGAATGGTTAATGTTAGATATGAACTTAATGATTTTTTGATGAAGTTTGGTGGACACGTAGGTGATTGTGTTAGGCCAACCGAAAGAAATAAGGGTTATGCAACTGAGCAAATAAGACTTGCAATAGAATATCTTGCAAGCTCAGGCGTGAACAAAATTTTGATGACATGCAAAGATTTTAACATTGCATCTGCAAGAAGTATTGAAAAAAATAATGGTGTGCTTGAAAATAAAATACTAGACAGCGAAGGTGTATTGTTTAGAAGATATTGGATAGATAATAAATAAAACAAAAGAGGTTAGTATGAGTAAATCACTTGAATTTATTAATAATTACAGCCCAAAATGTGAGCAAGAGAAAAAAGATATAGAATTTATGAATGAGGCAGAAAATTTGTTTGGTGACATTTTAACCAGAGATAATAAATTTTGCCATTTATGCAGTTCGGCTTTCGTTGTGAATTCTGAGAGAACAAAGGTTTTGTGCGTATTTCATAATATTTATAAATCTTGGTCTTGGATTGGTGGTCACGTAGATGGTGATGATGATTTGCTTTATGTTGCTGAAAAAGAATTAAAAGAAGAGACATCTCTCAAAGATTTTAGATTTGTTAGTGATGTGCCAATCACAATTGACTCACTTCCTGTTATAAGCCATGTGAGAAAAGGAAAGTTTGTGCCAGCACACTTGCACTTTAATGTTACGTTCTTAGCAGAAGCAGATGAGAATTCTGTTGTTAAGATTCAAGAAGATGAAAACAGTGGAGTTGAATGGGTTGATTTTGATAAGTTTTTGAACGCTTGCACAGAACCACATATGTTGCCAGTTTATAAAAAATGTATTGATAGGTGCAAAACAATGTAGAAAATATCCTCAAAGGATTGATAAAAATTTTTATTTAGTGTAAAATCTTGATGTGGATACCGATACTAGATAGACCATAACCTTATAAATTTTCAACCTGCAAAATTGACTAATTGGGTCTAAAAGTATTTTAATAAGAAATTGCAATAATATTTATTGTGATTGTATGCTGGTGTGGCTCAGTTGGTAGAGCAATGCATTCGTAATGCGTGGGTCGGGGGTTCGAGTCCCTTCACCAGCTCCAAAAAATAGGCAAGAGTTCCTTGTCTTTTTTTATTGCGTAATTTTATGATAAATCTTTGAAATAACAATGCGGTATGGTATAATGAAAGCAGGAGAAAAAATTATGAAAACAATTTTAATTACTGGTGGAAATGATGGACTTGGAAAGGTTATTGCTGAAGAGTTATCAAAAGAATATAATATCGTTATACTTGCTACAAATGAAGAAAAACTAAAAAATGTTGCAACTGTGTTAAACTGCAAGTATTACGTTTGTGATGTTACGGACTATAAACAAGTTGAATCGGTTATAAAAAATATTGGTCAAGTGGATATTTTGATTAATAATGCTGGACTATGGATTCAAGAAGAATTGGATTTTAATGACTACGAGAGAATTCAAAAAGTTATTAATGTTAATCTTCTTGGTGTTATCAATTGCACAAAGGCTTGCTTGCCTATAATGAAAAAGAATAATAGCGGTGCGATAATAAATATTAATTCTCAAGCTGGTATTAATTATAAAAAAGAAAGAGTTGTGTATAATGCTAGCAAATGGGGAGTTACTGGTTTTTCAAAATCTTTGGAAGATGAAGTTAAGAAATATGGCATTAAGGTAACTGATATTATGCCAGGCAAAATGAAAACAGATATGTTTAAAAAGATGAATATTGAGAAATCAATGCAAGATGGTCTTGACACAAGGGAAGTTGCAAAATTAATTAAATTTATTTTGAGTTTGCCTGATGATGTTAATATACCTGAAGTTGGAATAAAAAATATTTATAATTAATTTTTGCATAGGTATTGTAATATAGTTCTTAGTATTTTATCATAAACTCGGGGGTTTTGTTATGGAAATGATAGATTATGCAGGCAATAAAATTGAATTTGAAGGTTGTCCTTCTTGTGAATTTGCGAAACATAAGTTTACTCTTCCTTGCGGAATGGCTTATGAAGATGAATTGTTTACTGTGTCGCAGGACTGGGAGTTGCCAATCCAAGGATTTTTTGTGATTATGCCCAAACGTTGTGTTGAATTTTTATCTGAACTTAGTGATGAAGAAAGGGTGGAGGCTTTCAGTCTAGCAAATGAAGTGATAAAAATTTTGAAATTAAATAATATTTGCGACAGATTTAATGTACTGTTTGAAGAAAAGCAAAATCGACATTTTCATATTTGGATTATGCCAAGGCACAAATGGATGCATGATTTAGTTGGTGGAATAACTAAGAATATTGGTAAAATTTTTGAATACGCCTTAAATAATCTAAGGACTGAAGAAAATATCAAGGCAATTTCTGATATAACAAAAATTGTGAAAGTGGGGCTTGAAAGTTATAGTGGTAAAGGTGATACAAATGAAAGATTTAATGAAGAGTAATATTTATGATTCAAATAAAGAAATAGTTGTTGTTGGCAGTTGTTTAAAAAATATGCAACCTAAAGCGTTTGATGAAATTGAAAAAATGGGGTTGCCGATTTTTGATTTATGCTTGGAACAATCTCATATCAATATGGCGATAACAAAAATTCTTGGAATGATTAGAGCTAAAAAGATAACTAAAATCATTTTTGCAAGTGTTGATAGGTCTCCGCATTGTATTCAGATGCACTACATTCAAGATGAAATAAGAAAACTTGGTTTTGATAATATAAAATTTGAAAATTATGTTGCAGTTGATAACAAACTGATAGAAATTTCAAAAGAAACAATTTCACTATCAAAAAATCTAGCAAAATTAAATAACATTTAAACAAAAAACAACAGCTAAATAGCTGTTGTTTTTATTTTGTGAAGGCTGTGAACGTTATTTTGTCTTGTGTTGAACCAATAATATATTCACCATCTGGGTTAGTGATTGAGGAAATTTTAAGTTCGTCATCAAGCAGACATTCATTTATAAAGTTGATTTCAAAATGGTTGAATATTTTATTATCTATTGCATTTAAAACAAGGTTTGCATAATTCGTGTTGTTCATATGCTGGTTATGGTCCAAATCACTAAATCCAACATGGTATGTAAATTTCGAGGTAGGGGTTTCAGATGGCAAATTAATTTTTCCAAATTTTTCCTCATAATTTTTTTCTTGAAAATATTCGCCGTCAAAAGTAATATCGTCTGTTCGTTTTAATGTTCTATTAATGGTGTCTATAACACACCACTTTGAAGTTGCAATAATTAGTACTTCGCCATCTTCGTTTAAAATTTTCATATCACGGTCAAAATCAATTCTACCTTTTTCATGTGGCCAAGTTTCAATGATTACTGTTTGATTAATCTCTGGCATTTTTAATATATCGAATTTAATTCTGCTTAGCACCCAGTAAAGATTTTTTTGGAGCATAGGGAGATATCCCACGCCGATTTCTTCACCATGAATTGATGCAACGTCTTGAAAAATGTTAAGAATAGCTTTTGCACTCACTCTGTTGTTTAAATCAAAATAACTATTGTATAGTGTTATTTTTGTTGTGTGCTTCATTACTGACATTTTGGTAAAACTCCTATGAAAATAGTATAGCATAAAATGAAATAATTGCTAATTAAAACGCAGATGTTTTTTTATTAATATACAAAACAGGTAAAATGTATCATAAAAATAAAAATCGCAAAATAGTTCTAAAATAATTTAAAATACAATTCAAAACATAATATTTGTAGAAAATCACGTGGTGATTGTGTGGTTTTTAGGTAAAATACAAATTTTTAAGTTAAAAAATGATGCTAAAATCTAATTGAATGATAATAAAACTGCAAAAATATATCAAATTTAATTAAAAGTATTGCAAAAAATGCTAATTTATGTTATAATTCTATTACTAAAAATGAGTGCTCCGAGTAAATGTTAAGGAGGTGGTAGAATGAGAAAAGTTAAAAATTTGTTCTGCATACTTACGCTCATTCTTGCTGTTGAATTTGCGTTAGTGCTCTGCACTTTGTCTGGGATTATCAAACCACTAAATTATTTAAATTCTGATGCTTCGAATACAACAAATACTGAGCAGTCTTTGAATAGTGATGAGACGTCAAGTTCTAATGGTGCTAATTCAAACTCTAGTTCATCACAACTTAGTGAATACTCGAGTGTTTTAAATATTTCTCTTAGTGGCAGTTATTTAGATGTTTATAATGAGGCAACAAAAAATCTTTCAAATTCTAGTACTGATAAAAATAAAAAGTTGGTTGTAAAAATTGGTTTGCAAATTTTGCAATCAAATGTTATTAAGTATGAAAATGAACTTCATTTCTATTCGCTAAGTTATTCGGCTAGTGGTGGAACTAAGGCTGCTGATTTTTATAACTTGAAAGATTGTATTGATAGAATAAATGCAGGGCAGAAAATATATACGGATTGTTTTGGGTTTGTCAGACTTGCTCACTCAATTGCCTGTTATTCAATAAATCCATCAAATCCATCTTCGGTTTCAAGTTTGAGTGGATTGTATGGTTACAAAGGTGCTTATAGTCAAGCTTCAAAATATGATAGCTTAAATAAGCTTGATGCTGGGACTGTTATTTATGACACATTGACTGGCTCTAATGGAAACAGACACGTAGCTATGTTTTTGTATGCTACAGGTAATACCGCTGTTTATATGGACCAAGGTGGTGTGTTTAGTGGAACGTTCTCAAGCGGTAATTACATTTATTCAACTGCGGTAAGCAAGCCATACAGCACGTATTTCTTTTGCCGGTGTTGTTATTTTTACCGTTTGCC
>CAZFPH010000044.1:0-7945 GCA_964520955.1 uncultured Lachnospiraceae bacterium | reverse complement strand
CCTGTAATAATCTGCATAACATCACCCAATATATTTTCTTTCAACTCTACTAGTTAATTTTATAATTATATCATACTCAATTGTATCACACCACGAAGCAACATCACAAATAAAAATTTGCTCATTATCGCATCTTCCAATCAAAATAACTTCATCTAAAATTTTTGCATTTATATCCGTAACATCAACCATCATTGAATCCATACAAATTGCTACAATTTTTGCTTTACTGTTATTTATTAAAACATAACCTTTTTTAGCAATGTTTCGAGCCAGTCCATCACCATATCCAATAGCAACAATTGCAAGCTTGGTTTTTCGCTCAGCAACAAAAACTCCATCGTATCCAGCACACTCTCCCTTGTCTAAATTTTGTATATCTATCACCCTACTTTTAAGCGTTGCCGTTTGATAAAATTTATCCGTGTAACAGCCCATTCCGACCCTTGCAATATCAAAACAGTTTTTACACAAAACACCACTTGTTGAACACAAATGAAACTGAGGTGTATCCTGCAAAATATCCTTAATTTTTTCTGCAATTACCGTTAATCTTATTCTTTGATTTTCTGCATAAATTTCGTTATTTGCACTAAAATAATGTGAAAATACACCTAGAATAGAAATATTTTGCGTTTTTTCTATTATCCTTACAACATTTTCAACATCAATCAATCTCTTAAATCCAAACCTATTCATACCAGTATTTATTGCAATATGAACCTTACAAACTTTGTTACTTTTTTTGCTTGCAAGCAAAACTTTATCCAAACTTTCAAAACTCGAAATTGTAAGTTCTGCACCCATATTAATCAACTTTTCAATATCATCAAAAACAGGGTCTAAAATTAAAACAGGTTTATTCGTTATAGTTATTAAATCATAAAATTCTTTTGCTGATGAAACTGCAAAATAATCCACCAAATTCTGAACCTTTTCACACACAACTTTTGCACCAAAACCGTAAGCATCTGCCTTTGCAACCATACAAAATTTTTGGTCGCTTAATAGTTTTGATTTCATATCTATTATATTTTTTTTAATAGCCCCTAAATCAATTTCTAAAACAGAAATATTTATCACCTCTTTTACCTTTTGTACTATTATATGAACTAAATTATATTTTTGTATATCTCATTTTTTTGCAAGAAAAAAACACCCAAATTTTATGGGTGCTTTTATGTTTATTGTTTATTTTCTTCAATTTTTGCAAGTTCTTCAAGTTCTTTTTGAACATCAAGTCTTGGGAATAAAATTCCTATTTCATCAACATTCTCACCTGCCGTTAACTTGTAAAACTCCTTAGCTTCTTCGAACTTTACATCAGTTAAACGAAGAACATCTAACACTTTTGCCGAGCAATCTGGAAGATATGCTGAAAGAAGTATTGTTCCAATTCTAATACATTCAAGCAAATTTCTCATAACAGTATCAAGTCTTGCTTTGTTTGCTTCATCTTTTGCAAGTTTATAAGGCTCAGTAACTTCAATGTATTTATTAGCTTTTGAGAATATTTCAAAAATAGAACCAAGAGCTTTTGAAACATCAAAGTTTGTTTCCATATGTTTTTTAGTTTCATAAGCAAGTTGTAGTACTGATTTCTTTAAATCTTCATCAATATCAACTGTAGCCTCTGTATCATATTCAGGAACAACACTACCACAATATTTTTTAAGCATTGAGAATGTTCTAGATACCAAGTTGCCGTAGTTATTAGCAAGGTCGCTATTGATTGTGTTTAAGAATAATTCTGTTGAATAGTTACCGTCTGAACCAAATGGAATTTCGCTAAGCAAAATATATCTAACAGCATCTGATGTGTACCTTGGTGCTAAAATTCTTGGGTCAACACATTCAGCACTCGCAACAGTCTTGCTCTTTGAGAGCTTATCTCCACCAAACAAGAGCCAGCCGTGACCAAATACTCTTTTTGGAATTGGAATATCAAGTGCCATCAAAAGTGCTGGCCAAATGATTGCGTGGAATCTTACAATTTCCTTTCCAATAACGTGAACATCTGCAGGCCAATACTTATTAAACATTGTTTCATCATCACTGCCATAACCAAGACCAGTGATATAGTTAGAAAGTGCATCAATCCAAACATAAATTGTGTGTTTTGGGTCAAAATCAACAGGAACACCCCATTTAACAGATGTTCTTGTAACACATAAATCCTCAAGACCAGGTTTTATGAAATTGTTAATCATTTCATTAACTCTTGATTGTGGTTGCAAAAAGTTTGGATTATTTTTATAAAGATCCAAAAGTTTATCACTAAACTCAGAAAGTTTAAAGAAGTATGACTCCTCTTCTTGGTCGATTACATCTCTGTGACAATCAGGACATTTTCCATCAACAAGTTGTGACTCAGTCCAGAAAGACTCGCAAGGTACACAATATTTTCCCTTATAAGCAGATTTGTAGATATATCCTTTATCATAAAGTTTTCTAAAGATTTTTTGAACACTTGAAACGTGATAATCATCAGTTGTTCTAATAAATTTATCGTAATCAATTTTAAGCATCGACCAAAGGTTTTTAGCATCAGCAATTATCTCATCAAGATATTCCATTTCTGTTTTGCCTGCATTTTTTGCTGCTTGTGCAATCTTTTGACCATGTTCATCAGTGCCCGTCATAAAGAATACATCTTTTCCTAAAAGTTTATTGAATCTAGCAACAGCGTCGCAAATTACTGTTGTGTAACAATTGCCAAGTGTAAATTTTCTACTTGGATAATATATCGGTGTTGTAATATAAAAAGTTTCTGCCATATTTTCTCCTAAATTATTAATAGTAAATTTTTGTTTTTGTAATATTATAAATTTTCGCCCAAAGGGCACATTCGCTTTTCACTATTAATTTTAACTGAGCAAGCATAAAAAACATAAAGCACATTTGCCTCTATATTCAAAGTATTCAATTTTGAACTTACAAATTTTTTCATACTTTCTCCAAAAATACAAAATCATTATAACACTTAAAATACCAACTTTCAACTTTTTCTTAATATTTTACAATCAAAAAAGAAGCGTATCAAAGTGCTCCTTTTTGTGGTTAACATTTTCTAACTTTTTTACTAGCTCCGCAATGCGGACACTTTCTATCATTTACCCCAAGTTCCGAGTCGCAATATGCACAGTAAATTCTTTCATTGTTTACAAAGCTTTTTTCAATGTTTTCACTAACAGCCTCAATGTCATCAAGAATATACTCTTCCTCGGTTGGTTTTATTTTCTTTTTTCTTGAAATTCTGTGAATAATAAGTAGCACAGTGCCCCAAATAAAGAACACCGCCGAATCAATAAAATAGTTGATAGCTATGGTGTATCCATCAAAGCTAAAATTGAAAATAAATTCAAATTCATTGTTCCCCACCTGACTAAAGAAACCTGAAGATGTTCCCGCCAAATAGTTTCTAAGTTCATTCACTGCAAAAATCAAAAAAACAACAGCAAAAACATATAGCACAAGTGCCACGATAACCAAAAATGGGAATTTTTTCTTTTCTTGTTTCTCTACCTTTCTTACCATAACTTATATATAAAAATTATAACACCGAGCCAAAAATAATTCAAATCTTTTGGCGTTACCTATTCAATTTTAATCAAAAACATTTTTCAATTAATAAAACAAATTCAACTAAAACATTTTTTCAATAAAACACACACTGTGGTGTGTGTGTTTTATTATTTAGACTCTTTCTTTTCAGATTTTTTATCTATCTTTTTATGTTTAAAAATTTCTGCTATGTTATCTTTTTCAAGATCAAATTTATGTTTTTCTTCAACTCTTACCTTTTCAACTCTTTCAGGAAGTGATTCTTTGTTAAATGGCATAACAACTTCGTCAGTCCTATTCCTAACTTCAAGTTGATTATGAGGTATTGAAACGTTATTTTTCTTAAATTCATTATAAACAGTTTCCATAACGTAATAATAAACATCCCAGTAATCACTACCATCTACCCAACAATTAGCAAAGAAATCTAAGCTATTTGCATTGATAGTTTTTAATCTACAGAATGGAGTGTGTTTTTCATTGTCATAAATTTTTCCATTGCTCTTCATAACATCAATAACAATTTTCTTAACAAGTTCTACATCTGTTTCGTGAGCAACTGAGAATGTGAAATCAATTCTTCTAGTTGGGTTTGAACCATAGTTTGTTACGTTGTTATCAATAATTGCAGAGTTTGGAATTGTTACTTTTTTGTTGTCTGGTGTTGTAAGTGTTGTGAATAAGAAATTGATATTTGTTATTGAACCACTAACTCCATTGGCTTCAACAAAGTCACCTTTTTTGAAAATGTGTGATGACACAATAACCATACCATTTGCAACGTTTGCAATGATATTTTGGAGAGCCATACCAACAGCAAGAACAACAGCACTAAGAGCGGTGATGATGCCTGAAATTTGAATACCAATAATACTAAGAAGCATTAAAATTAGCACAAGATACAACACAACTCTAACTATTGCCACCAAAAATCCACGGGTAATACTTTCCATTTTTGTTTTCTTTAACATATTTCTAACTATGTTAATAAGAAGTTTTACGACAATTGTACCAACTACCAAAACAGCAAAGAACAATACAATATTCCAAACATTGCCTTTAAAGAAATTTACAATATCATTCCATAAATCTTTAATCATATTTTTCTCCTTTGAATTTGACTAAAATCATTATAACAACATCGCATAAAAATTAAAAGTCTTTTCAAAAATTTTAATAATTTTTATTAACAATTTCTGGTAAAAAAACACCTAGCAATTTGCTCGGCGTGTTAATTATATTTCTTCAAAATACCACTTAGTCTTTCTTTAATTCTATCACGAGTAGTTAACGGCTGGATAAGTTCAAAGTGCTCACCATACTGCAAAAGCCAGTAAATAAGTGAATCCTCATTAACTTTTAACGAAGCGATAATTTCTCCATTAACCCTTGCTATATCAACATCTTTTCCAAACCAATCAATAAAATCATTAATTTTGTCTTCAGTGTTAATTTTTATTTTAGCATCAATTGTTTCACCAGAAACCATATAGATATGCTCTTTGATATAATCTCTAATTGAGAATTTTTTATCACCACAAATCTCTTCGATTGGTTTTGACTCTTCATCTAAAATTCTAATATTTGCAATGTTTTCAATTTTGTAATTTGCAAGCGTTTCGTACTTATCATAATTACAAACTAAGTAATATTTACCTCTGCTGTTAACCATAAAGTACGGATTAATTTTATAAAACTTTCCATCGCCTCTAAGTTTTAATTTCTTATCAATATCATAAGCTCCATATTGAAATTCAACTTTCTTCTTCTGCTCAATGGCGTCATTTAAAATTTCAATGGTATAGAAAATTTGTTTGTTATCCGTTTTGGTTTCATCATCAATTTTTTCAAGGTGATTAAATCTTTTCCTTTCAAACTTGCTGTAACTTTTTGAAAGCCTGTTAGCCAAATCTTTTGCATATTTTGAGGGCATTGATTTTGATGAATAAATAGCATCAATCAAAAAGAGGAGCTCGCCCTCTTCAAAATCACGACTGCCTAAATACAAACCATTTTTTCCACACTTAACAATATCGTATCCGTGTTCAGCCAAAATATCAATTGTGCTGGCAATGGTTTTTCTTTCGATTTGAACACCATAAACAGAATACAATTTTTCACCAATTTCAGCATAAGTTAGCAAATGTTTCTCATCAGTATATTCCTGCAAAATTTTTAAAATATAAAGCAGACTACTCTTTTTGTCATTAGCCATAATTTCCTCTCTAAAAATATTTTACCATAATCATTTTTATCTTTTCAAAGAATTTTGAACCATTAACAAAAACTTTGTATATCTCTATACAAAGTCTTCGCCAAAATATTCTTTAAACTTTTCAGGAGTAATTAAAACTTTTCTGTACTTTTCCCCATTCATATTTCCAACAATACCCATAAGCTCCATCATATCAATCAATCTTGCAGCTCTTGAATAACCGATTGCAAATCTTCTTTGTATATACGCAGTCGACGCTTTTCCATTATGCATCACAATCTTCACAGCATCTTTTAAAATTTTATCAGTGTACTCATTAGCAAGATATTCTTTTATTTCTTCCTCAGAAAGCACCTTAACTGCCTCAACAGGAAAAGCCAAGATATCCTCTTCTTCGCTAAATCTATCAAATATCTTTTTAAAATCAGACATAACTTTTGAACCCTTTGCTTTAATCCAAAATCCATTACAAAAAAAATATTCTTTTTCAATATCCACGTATTCAAAGTCTTTATATGTTGCCTTTAATTCAGAATAACTTTCCAGTACATCATCAAAGGTCAAATCTTCCAGCAGTTCAAATAATACTATTTTATTATCTTGAAAAATTTCTTCAAAAACAACCCTAACATTTTCTTTAAATAATTTTTTAATTTTATCCTCATCAGATACAAAATTTGCGTTTTTAACCATATTAATCACCTATAAATATGTAATTTCGATAATTTTAACAAGATTTTGCGTTTTTTAATCCAACCAATTTTTTAAACATATCAAAATTCAACACCTCTCCGCCAACACTCGCATACTTTTTTAAAAAATAATCGTTTGTCACAACCACCACTTTATTTTCCAAATAAATCCCTAACGGATAATTGTTTTCAATATTATCAAATACATCGCTTCCATTAGAAAGTCTGTAACCATTATTTTTTAAATAATTATAAAATAATAACTTTTCATTTTTATTAAAACAAACCACACAACAATTTTTCATACCACGCCTCCTATTATGACGCCATCGTTTTTAGCAAATTTTTAAACTCTGAAACACTCATCATTTTACCACCTTTCAAAGCATAATCCATAAGCATATAAGTATTTGAAAAATTAACACTTTTGTTTTTTACATCAATACAAAATGGAAAGCAGTGATACTCTTTTGCTGAACTGCAATTGTAACCAAGTTCATCCAAGTAATCACAAAAAGACTCCCTTTCTTCATCAGTGTAGCTTACTGCATAAAAATCAAACATTTTCTTTTCCTCCGTTTATTTATTTTTTATTACCCTTTGCTAGTGATTCAAATTCCGACTCAGCAATTGGTGTTTCCTCCGAAACAACACCCCAACCCATAATCAAATCAATAATTCCCATATCCTTACATCTCCTTTACACTTATATAATACCAAAACAAAAGTCCAAAAAAACGGATTTAAAATATTTTTTTAAAATAAAAAGAAGAGCCGTCGCTCCCCTTTTATTTTTATTGCTTTTGCTTAGAAAGCCTTGTTTTCAATTCAGATTCTTGCATTGGTTTTCTAGCTTGAATATTTCTTTGGTAGTTTTCCAAAAACTCCAACTCTTCAGGTGTTTGTGCATCTTCTTTCAACTTTATAATATCCTTAATCAATTCATCACCAATAGTAGGATAAATATCAAATTGATCGATTATAGATTTTAGGTAACTTATTCTTGTTACGCCATCGGCAAAATTTGAATACATCATTTTTAATCTTGAAGTATCGTGACCATAATTTTGTCCCTCTAAAATAGTCATAAGCATATCAATTCCTTGCCTAAGAATTGTTGGATCATAAACCAAACCTTCTTCGGTTTCAGCAAAAATCATTTGACTAACAACACCCGTTTTTTTCATAAACAAATATTCCGCAACATATTCTGGCAAATATTTCTTCGCTTTTGTTAGCCACTCACTAAGTTTTTTATTTTTTATATTTTCAAGTTCTGATATTAGTCTCAAAATTTCTCTTTCGTTAACATTCATAGTTTTCTCTCTTAAATTTAATACCCAGTCATTATAACACAAAATTATATTTTTGCAGGACGGTGATTGCAATAAAAAAACCAAGTGTTGAACTTGGTTGTTTTGGTGGCTCATCCGAGATTCGAACTCGGGACCCCTTGATTAAAAGTCAAGTGCTC
>CAZFPH010000043.1:0-8257 GCA_964520955.1 uncultured Lachnospiraceae bacterium | reverse complement strand
CTTCAGTGGTTCTTCCGTGAACAGTTATGGCAGAAGCACCCGCCCTTTCACACATTTTAGCGAACTCAACTGCGATGTTTTCTCCTTTTTTGTAACCAATTCTAAACTTTACTGTCACAGGCTTTGTCGTTGCCGAAACACAGGCTTTTATAATCTCTTCGGCCAAAGCCATATTGTTAAGCAGTGCTGAACCATCGCCATTTGAGATAATTTTTCTTGCAGGACAACCCATATTAATATCAATAATATCAAACTTTTCAAGTAATGGGTTTTTCACAGCCTCCGCCATAATTTCAGGCTCATGCCCAAAAAGCTGAACCATTTTTGGAGCCTCTTCGTCAAGTGTCCAAAGGAGTTCTTCTGTCTTTTGGTTTTTATAGTGCAAAGCTTTACTGCTAACCATTTCAGTGCAGGCAATCCCCGCCCCAAAATCAAGGCACATTTTTCTAAAAACCATATCCGAGTAACCTGCCATTGGTGCTAAAATTACATTACTTTTTAGTTCTACATTTTTTATCTTTAAACTCATAAATGTAGTTTATCAAAAATTGCTTATAATATCAAGTGCTTAACTTATTCTGCTTGCTGTTTTTTGATTGAATGAAAAACATATAATAAGTAACCAAAAACACTCCACCAGCAACCGCTCCAGCAAAAAACATTGCAACAACTTCGCTAACAACCATTTTTAAAAGCATATTAACAATGAACGCAAACAAACATACAAAACATTCCTGAATTGCTATATAAAAATACACATTTGAGATTTTTACACCAGTAAGTTTACTAACTTTTCTGTAATTTAAAAGCATTACCACAAAATAGCAAACGCCACCAGAGATAACCGCACCCATAATGTTTAGTCTTTTTACTGAAATCAAGCAAACATCTAAAACAATTTTTATTGCACAACCAATTAGCAGTGTTTTTACTGGATACTTTTGATGGTTTAAGCCTTGCAAAACACTAGAAAGTACCTGAACTAATGACAAGAATATAATGTTCACACTACCCAAAAACAATAATTTAACTGCCAGATTCAATTCGCCAACGCCAAGGCTTGAACCATATAAAAATGTTAAAATCTGTCTACCAAAAATCACAAAACAAATAAAGAAAACAATAGAAAGGCTCAAACTTATCTGAATGGCTTTTTCAACCAAATTTTTCACTTCTTCTTTTGAATTTTCACCATTAATTTTGCTTACACTCGGAAGCAGTGCCGTGGCAATTGAAATTGAAAGAATTGTTGGAATGTTAACAAGTGGTTCAACGATTCCTGCCTGAAGTCCAAGCATCATTGTAGCAGTTTCACTAGTAAATCCTGTAAACATCAAAATATTAACAACTAACAAACTGTCAACCATAGACGTTATCGGTGAAATTAACCCACCAAGCGTAATTGGTGCTGACATATTTATTAATTGCCTAGACAAATACTTAAAACTGAGCGAAGACTTGTCGCTGATTTTTCTATGCTTTTTAGAGTAAATAAGGTAATACACAAGCAAAAACACAAAAGCACATAGTTCACTAATACTCGTTCCAATAAGTGCCCCAAAAACAGCAAACTCTGTGCCATAAACAATCAATTTATTTGCAAAATAAAGACCTGCTATCATTTTAACAATCTGCTCAACGAGACCAGAAAAAGCCGTTGGAAACATTAACAAATTACCTTGAAAATAACCTCTAAACGCTGAAAGGACACCAACAAACAAAATTGCTGGTGCAATACCATAATAGCAAATATAACTACTTTCATTGCCTTGAATGTTTGCAAACAGCCTTGCTCCAAAAATAACAATAATCGTGCCAATAACAGACAAAACAGAAAGCAAAACAATGGAGATTTTTAAAAGTTTTCGTGATTCATTAAACTGCCCTTTTCCGTTAAATTCTGCAACAAGTTTTGATATTGCAACTGGTATACCTGATGTCGAAACTGTCAAAATTAAGCAATATAAAGGAAAGACCAATTGATACTTTCCCATTCCAACACCACCGAGAATTTTCGCAAGTGGAATTCGATAAACAGCACCGAGAATCTTTCCTAATAAGTTAAAAATTATCAGTATTATAGCACCTTTAACAAAACTATTTTTTTTCATAATTTTATTATGTGTGACTATGACAAAATAATACTATACATCAACAAAATCGAGCTTGAAACTAATTTTTGCACCCTCAAGTTCATCACCTGCAAGCGAACCAATCCAAATCATAAAAGTAAGTTTTTGAGTTTCGGTTACATTTTCAAACTTAGCAAGTTCAATTTCATCTTCTTCTATTGATTTTGTGGCATTTTCAACATCTTGTATGGCAATAAAAATATTTTTTCTTTCTTCCTTTACGGCAATTTCATCTTTTTTTGTTTCGATTTTAATGTCTTTAACAATAACTTTAAAACCAACACCAGACTTCACGTAAATCGTTGAATAATAACCCTCACTTGTCCCCTCATCGGTTATGGTCGATGGTATTTGAGTTTCCTTGTCAATTTCACCAGTAGCAGGCTTTAGACCTGTATCCATATTAGAAAGTTTTAACTCAGAAACCTCTTTAGTTAACTTTTCATCTTCATAAACTTTTAAATTTTCACTATAGGAAACAGCGACCTTTGTAATTAAAATTTTATTTGCTTGATAAACAAAAACTGAAAAGCAAATGCCGATAACTGAAAACACCAAGGCCAAGTACATAACAAGCAGGCTTGCCGAAACTGATTTTTTATCCATAAACACCTCAACTAAATATTAGCCAGATTTTTGTGGATTATTCAGCACAAAAAAAGAATGGATAAAATCAATTCCCTTTCATTATATTTTTTATCTCCTGTATTCCTTTCCATATACCCAAATCAATACTGATGACACTAACACCAATGCAACAACCGCAACACTAAGCCAAAGAACAATTGTATTAAACTTTGTAATAAGTGTACAAGCCACACAAACAGCAATCAGTAAAATATTAACAATTAGGGTAATTACCAAAGTTCTTCTTGAAACGTCCATAATAAACCTTCCTTTAATTTAGTAATGTTATTATAACATATTGTTTCATAAATTACCATACCTTTTTGAAAAAAAGTTTATTTTTTTAACAAATAAATTGTTCTTCCAGCGTCCAAGTTTACCTTTTCGGCAATTTCATCAGACTTAAATTCTTTTCTAATAAAGTTTTTTATAACTGTTCCTCCATGATAACCGTGAACAATCAGCAAACACTTAATATCTATGTCAAGCAAACGCAAAGTGTGAATAAGTTCTGCTTTTGCCTCTTCTTTTGTCATTTGATGCAAGTCTAAAACCTTATATTTTCCATAGTAAAACTCTATAAATTCGTCTGGTATCATACTCGCTCCAAATTAGCTATAAAATCCTATAACATTTCCATCTGTATCATAGTACTCGCTGTCATATCTTGTACGCTTATCCCAATAATCGTACTCATAAATGCCCGTTTCAGTGTTATAGTTATAGAATAAGTCAACATTGCTGGCAACAAGTTCAGCAAATTCAAACTCAAAGGTATGCGATAAATCATAGTCATTAAGACTTACATTAATGTTAAATGTTTCGTTTGTGTCAAAGTATTCTGGTTCAATTGTTAACACGTAAAAATCCTCTGTTGGTGCAATTTTTATATACGAATTATCAAGAGTTAGTGTGTAAGGATCATCTTCATTTAGTGGGTTTAAATAAATTATGTCGCCATTTGTGTAAACCTTTCTAAACTTGATGTAAATTTTGCTAACTTTATCAGTGAATAGTGTTTGATACACCGCAGTTTCACTATGTGCTATAAGATAATTCTCTGCCTTTTTGTAAGCCAAATATTCTTCAAGAGTTGTATCATCTTGCTTGATAACTTCCTCGGTTAAAACAGATGAATCAATAACGGTTGTATCCATAAACACACAAGAATCTTCAAAATCTGGTGTTGTTGCGAGTTCAATTTGCAAAAATTCTGGATCGTATGTAACGATTTTAACTTTAACAACAAAATTCTTGTGAATTTTCATAACCCCATCATCTGAATAGTAGTAAGACTGAACAACAAATGATGAATTAATTGAAGATGGGAGTCCAGTTTTACATTTCACGTCCAAAGTGTGATTAATAGTGTCGATTTCCACCTTATCAAAAATTGAATCATCAACCGTTGTCTCGTCAATTCTAAGCAAATCGTTATCAATTTTATCCCCTGCACTTTCTCCTGAAGATGAAAAAGCCTTGTAATCATAACTATATTCAATCATATCAGAGTATCCAATAATAGTGTTTGGGAAATATGAGGCATAATCACCATAATATGCGTAATCGTAAACACTAAAATCCTCTGCAACTTGGTCATAAACCTCGATTGTGAAAGAATCTTCAACTCCACCAATATTCGTAGAAATTACCGCCTTGCCTGCCTTTAGGTAATTGACATAACATCTGTCGTTTTTGAAAATGATTTTTGCAACGCTTGGATCAGAAGACACAACATTTGCCTCTCTTTTATTGTTCGATGTTATTGCGTATACTGCGATTTCCATAAAATTCTCTTCGGCAGTCGTCATATACACTTTCTGGTTTTTCATGGACGTAAATTCAACTTCATTGGTGGTGTATATATAACTATTGCCGTTTGGGTGAGGCTCTACAATTCTCACGTCGTAAATATACCAAGTTTTATTTTTTGTAACCAAAACGTAACCCGAAAGTCCGCCAATGGCAGCAACGAGCACGATTATCATAAACAGTGCAACTATTTTGAATGTTTTTTTCATAATTTCCCCTATTTATTACTTCACATAATAAATATATAATAATTAATATTACCCTGTCAAACAAAAAGGTTTTCAATGAAAAAAAATAAATAAAAAACAGGCATAATTGCAATAGCCTTAAAGTCCAGAAACTTTTAAAGATGCATTTAATACCTGTTATAAACATAAAAAACAAATGCTATTTTGCATTTGTTTTTCTTTTCTTTTGAGAAATCGTTTTATTTTCAAGTTTCTTCAATTCTTCAACAGCTCTAATAATAATATTTGTAACCTTTTTTGTGTCTCCCTCACAAACGGTATCAATATTATCAAGTTTCTCTTGAAGCATATCCTTACCTTCTGCAGTAATGTTGTAAAAAATTTCTCTTTTATTAGACTTATCCTTATGGCTTTCAATCAGACCTTCATTAATCATCTTTTTAGCAAGGATAGCAAGATTACTTTTAGCCATATTAAGTTCAGCAATAAGCTCCTTTGGAGTAACCTTTTCTTTTCTGTCTAAAATGTAGAGAATTTGGTAAGTGTTACTAAAAATTCCAGCCTTTTCACCCTTACCTTCTGCAATTCGGTCAGAAATAAGTTTAAGTTCTATAATGTTTCTTGAAAATAAGTTGTTTTCCTGTGTTTTTATCTGTTCCATAGCCTTAATTATAATTACATAACACTTTTTGTCAACCCTATTTTGAAAAATAATTATAAAAACATATCAAAAATTTCTTTTGGCTTGTGATTTTCTCCACATATTCCCAGTTGTTTTGGCTAAAAATGACGGGGAAAATGGTCTGCTTATAAGTTCAACAAATTTATTGAATTTGCCCGGAACAACCACTTTTTTCTTTTGTTTTAATGCTTTTAAAGATATTTTTGCGACCTTGATGGCTGGCAGGGTTGTAAGTTTTCCATTAATACCCATAGACTTAATCGATTCTTTCATCGCATCAGTTGTTGCCATTCCGCTTGGACAACTTGTGGTAATAACTACATTTTCATTTTTAAGTTCTTCAGAAAGTGCAGTCATTATTGACAAAAGAAATGACTTTGTCGCAGCATAAACCCCCATATGAGGAATTGGTTGGTACGCTGATTGAGATGAAATGGTCAAAACTTCAAATTTCTGAGTTTTGTCTCTAGCCTCAATAAGTTTTTTTGTGAGATCCAAAGTTCCAATACAATTAACTTCAATTGCATTTGAAATTTCTTCATCACTAAACCTAAGTAAGTCCCCTTCAATAATAACCCCTGCGTTGTTGATAAGTTTAACAACACAAATTTCCTCTTCTTTTAAAAATTTAACAAGTTCTTTCCTGTTTTCAGCCGAGCCCAAATTGCAAACAAATGTTTCTATTTTAAGGTCTGCAAACTCTGACGAAAAATCTTGAATTAACGTGTCAAGTTTTTTCTGACTTGTGCCAACAAGCACCAAATTTTCTTTTGCTTTTGCACACTCGCTAACAAGTGCTCTGCCAAGACCACCACAAGCACCTGTGATTAATGTAAAATTACTCATTATATTCTAAGCCCCTTTGGATACAAATTTTTTAATTTTCCACCAGATATTTTAACCCCGCCAAGTGGACAGCCACCCTTTGTTACAACAGCGTAACCTTTATATCCGATATCTTTTGAAAGTTCCTCGCCGTGCAGATATTTTTTCACTTCGCTATCTTCTAATTCCACTTTGCATTTAAATTCGTCGTGATAAGCCATAAACAAGTTGTGATTTGGCTCAAATCTGCCCTTTTCTATACTCCCTATAAGCACGCCCAATGATAAAAATTTGAGTTCGTCTAAAAGAGTTTGCAATTTATTATCAAACTGAGTTGGTGCTAAAAAGACATTAGAACCAACCTTGTATGGTCTTCTATTAAGTTTTGATAACATATTATCCGCATAGAATGCGTCAACAAAGACCCTTTCACTCTTGCCTATCTCATCAAGTTTTTTATAATGTTTTTTAATATGTAGATAATTATTTTCTGGCTTGTTTATTTTTTGAAATACTGCAACAAATTGCCCTTCACCTTTTCCTGAAAATGGATAGAATTTTCTAGCATAATCAAACTCATTTGATTTCAGTTTTGCTGAAAGCGTACAATTTTTCACTTCTTTTGGAACATCTAAAATTTTGAGGTCAAAATTTTCCAAAAGATAATCAACAATTTCCTCATCTTCTACTGAAGCGAATGTGCAGGTTGAATAAATAAGTTTTCCTCCCTCGCAAACCAGATTTTGTGCAATTTCCAAAATCTCCTTTTGCCTTTCTGCACACATTGCAATATTTTCACTGCTCCACTCCAATATTGTTTCGGGATTTTTTCTAAACATTCCCTCTCCAGAGCACGGAGCATCAACAAAAACATAATCAAAATAACCTTCAAAAACCTTCAAATTTTTTGGTTCTTCATTAAGCACAACAACGTTTCTATATCCCAGTCTTTCAATATTTGAATGCAACACTTCTGCACGCTGTCTGATTATTTCATTAGAAAAAAGAATTGAGTCTTCACTTATTCTTGATGCAATTTGACCAGTTTTTCCACCAGGCGAAGCACAAAGGTCAAGCACCTTTAAAGGTCTACATTCCTTTTCTATTCCACTAGAACAAACCGCAAGCATACTTGACGGTTCTTGCAAATAAATTTGACCTGACAAATGCTCAGCTGAATTTCCAAGTTTTTCATCTGTATTTAACATAAATCCATCAGTCGAAAACTCTATTTTTGTTAAATTTAAATCAGTAGTTTTCAAAAAATCATCAACCGCCACCCTATTTGTGTTGATTCTAACCCCACGAACAGGCTCAGAGTTGATGGATTCCATATATTTGCTATAGTTTTCCTCAGAAAGATAGTTTTTCAATCTTTCCAAAAACTCTTTAGGCAATCTTTCACTTAATTTTTCCATAACAAAATCATACAACATTACAAAGAATTAGTCCATAAAAATAAATTAATTACGTAAAAAAAGAAGCCTAAGCCTCTTTTATTTTCCCATTTGTTGTTGTTTTTCAAGTGCTCTTCTGTATGCAATTGTTTCAATTTTACCGTCGTAGCCAACCTCAAAAGGTCTGGCAATTTCAATTTCAACAATTTCACCAGTGTTAATTGTTCTTTTAGACTTTGTTGCCACTCCTGATTTTGTAACTTCTTCATCACCAAAATAACAGTATTCGCTAGCTATGCCCTGTTGCATTGCTCTAAACACATCGCTAGTTGATGAAATTATTATCGCTGAATTTTCTGAAGCATTTTCATACCAATTAAGCAAATTTTCCACAAAACGTGCAACGATTTCTTGATATTCGCTCTTTGGCTGAATTCCTTGCGGATTTTTAAAACCAAGTTCTGCGAGCAAGTAAGACACTGCAAGATTAGGTTTTAAAAACACATTTCTTTTTCTTCTTATCTGCTTTTCATTAAGCCCCTCTAATGGTCCATAATTTCTACCTTTTAAGCAAACATCTGTGCTTACTGTGAT